>JBBDXV010000196.1:0-22353 GCA_040902165.1 Pseudohongiellaceae bacterium | reverse complement strand
CGGGCCTGGGGTTGCAGCACGGCTTTGACAAATTTCACCAGCGTATCCAGCCGCGGCGTGCCCACCTCGCCACGACGACTGCCGATGATTTCGGC
The DNA here is from genome assembly GCA_040902165.1 of Pseudohongiellaceae bacterium. Lineage (GTDB taxonomy): Bacteria > Pseudomonadota > Gammaproteobacteria > Pseudomonadales > Pseudohongiellaceae > NORP240. Next base: position 22,258 of record JBBDXV010000196.1, on the reverse strand, counting down.
ATCACTCAGTCCGCCATGCTTGCCAAGCAGGGTATGCGCCGCGAGGCAATATTGACACCCGTATTCTTCACTGACAGCGAGTTTGATCGCTTCAATTTCGCCGCCGCTGAGCTGTCCCTGCTTCAGCAGTCCATCGGCGTGAAGAACCCCCTCGAGGGCGATAGCACTGTTGCCGAGACCCTGGTAGATATTGGGCACCTTGCCAACTGTTTTGGTGATGGCTGCGTAAAGTTCTCCGGTGCGACCTGTGGCCTGTGCGGGGGTAATAGTATGGAGTCGTCCCATGTGTGCGTTCCTCAGTGTAAATTGCAAAGCCCGATCGCGACGGGTGGCGCTGGTCCGATATGGACAGTGCGGGCACTATAATTCAGTGGATAGGTACTAAAAATGCCGTAGAATCCACTTTTTATGTTCAATCGTTCAGAGTACCCGATGATGGATGTACTAAGTGACGTCTTAAGCTCCATTCATCTCGGCGGTGGTGTGTACTTCCGCTGCGAGATGTCCGCCCCCTGGGGCATGGCCATTCCTGCCACGCCGGTCGCCGAGTTTCATGTGGTGGTGCGGGGTCATTGCTGGCTGCGAGTGGGGGACTCCGAAAAATTGATACTGCTGCAAGGAGGTGATGTCGTGGCCTTTCTGGATGGCGGTGCACACGGACTGGTGGATAGTCCGCACAGTCTGGAGAAGAACGCCGCCGACATCATTGAAGGACAGAGCCTGGAGCACTTCGGTCCGGTGTTGCACGGCGGTGGCGGCGCGCTGGCCTCCATCCTCTGCGGGTATTTCGAATTCGACCGGGACAGCCTGCACCCTCTCGTTGCGGCACTGCCTCCTTTTATTCATCTGCGGGGCACCGGAATTGCCGAATTCAACTGGTTGCAGAACACACTGAATTTCATGATTCAGGAGGCGCTGGCCGCCAGGCCTGGCGCCGAAGCCGTGGTCAGCCGTCTTGCCGGGGTGTTATTCGTGCAGTTGGTGCGGGCCTACATCGAGCAATCATCGGCGCCACCGGCAATGCTTGCGGCGCTCGCTGACAAACAGATTGGAAAAGTGTTGGCACTCATGCACAAGGAACCGGCTCGGGCCTGGACGCTGGAAGCACTTGCGCGCAATGCCGGTATGTCGCGCTCGGCGCTGGCCACCCGGTTTAATCTGCTCGTGGGTGATACGCCGATGCATTATCTGACCATGTGGCGCCTGCAGCTTGCGCGCAAATTGCTCGGAGAGTCTCCGCAGAGCACAGCAGCGATTGCAGAACGCGTCGGTTACCAGTCGGAGGCTGCTTTCAGCAAGGCCTTCAAGCGCGCGATCGGGCTTGGGCCAGGTGCCTATCGACGCGGACGCAACAGCTGACGCGCAGTCCCAGGCGCGATGCGGAAATGACCAATATACCGGTAACCAGATTCGCAACGAATCCCTGTCCATGGGACTGATCGGTGATTCGGTGACTGATGGTCTCCGCCACTCTGCGGGCATTCAACAGTCCGCCAATCCCCATGATGACTGCAATGGCTGAGAGTGAATAATTGACATCAAGCGCCGTTGCAACTACCAACAGTCCCGCTATCTTGGGTGTATCATTAAGACCTCGAGCGAAAGAAACCATTGCCGCACTGCTCACATGGGCGGCATCCAGAAACCATTGCAGGGACACTCCGGCGAATTTGCCGGTATAGAATTCACGACAACTTGTCATGTCGCCAGCGCGCAAGGTCAGCGAATTGATTGCTGTCAATGACTGGGGTTGAGCGAGCGCGGAGAATCCGGAAAGATTGGGCACTGCCTGAACAAAGCGCTCGTTGCCAACGCACAGACATAACTCCTTGCGCAATCCGGCCCGGTGTCGCAGGCTGCTGGCTATCCGGTACAGGCCAAATGCGAGTGCGCAGGATAGAATCGGGCTCAGCAACAGTGGCAGTACGAACACTGACCCCAGTTGGCTAAAGTTCACGTCCGCACCAGAGGCTATAAGACCGGCTCCAAGCAACCCGCCTATAAGGCCATGAGTGGTGGAAACAGGCAAGCCCAGGCGTGTTGCCAACAGCACAGTCAAAGAGGCTCCGGCCGCTACTGCTATCAGGAAATGCACATCGGCGGCGATGAGATCCGGTACCAGCCCATTACCGGAAAATGCACTTACCAGACCCTGAGCAAGATACAAGCTGGCAAGAGAGCCGGCAAATGTTGCGATAGTGGCAAGCGAAATCGCAGTTAGGTAATTGACAGTACCACTGCCATATAACGTAGCAACTCCCTTGAAGTTATCGTTGGCACCATTGCAGTAAGACAAAAACAGGACGGCGACTATTAGTATTTCTATCAAAAAGGTGCGCTCGGCTCTGTGGTTTGCTGGAAAGATGGTTGAGATCTTTCAAGACCTCGACCATACGGGAATTATTTCAATCGAATAGGGAAGCCGTTAAAAAGAGCTACTCCAATTTTCACTTTGTCGAATGATTTTGTGCAGCCTCCAACTGATGTAATGAGTCTTCACAATTGCCGTTTATTAACGCTGGCCTAAAACCGCTCACCTGGCATATCTTCGATGCGCTCCGGCCAACCCTGATCACACCAGCCAATTATGAATATTTTTTCCGAATCGAGATGATGACCATGCAAGCCCCAAAGCTCATAGTTTTCGATGTCAACGAAACCTTGTTGGAACTGCGGTCATTGCGTACTTCTGTAGGGCGGGCACTTAATGGTCGTGATGAATTGTTCTCGCTCTGGTTCGCAATGGTATTGCATTATTCACTGGTTGATACTCTTACGAATGACTACCATGACTTCGGTCAGATTGGCACTGCAATACTCTCAATGGTGGCTGAAGCTCGGGGTATCGAATCGAATTCAGACGAAGCCAGCCGCTGCATCATCGATACTATTGCCAGATTACCGGCACACGCAGATGTCATTCCGGGACTTCGAGCCCTGGCTGCCAGTGGATACCGGATAGTGAGTCTGACCTATTCCTCCAACAAACGCGTGACAGCACAACTCGAATTCGCGGGTTTAACCTCGCTATTTGAACGTCGATTCAGCGTGGAAGACGTGCGCGCTTTCAAGCCAGATCCGCGAACGTATAGATGGGTATTGAACGAGATCGGTATCCAGCCTGAAGAGGCCATGATGGTTGCCGCGCACGCCAGGGACCTCGCGGGCGCAAGGGATCAGGACTTGTGGCGGTGGAAATCAAGTCCAGCGCCACTTTCAAGGATTCTCACTTCGACCCTGTCAAAAATTTCTCCAGGACTATGAAGAAACCGCTGGCCGCCTTCCTGGTCTACAATGGCGAATCCATAAATCTGAGCAATCACTGCAAAGCGCTACACTTTAAGCAAGTAGCGGGGATATTCAAATTCAGTTAGGACTTTTATTCGAACATAAAGCTTGTTACTTATTCTCAGTTGATTGCAGTTCATCCATGCCAAGTACCCAGTAGGCAGTCGAGGATGACACACTCCTTTCGTGTGAGGCCGTCACGGGCATCGGGGATGAGGTCACACAGGTCGATTGACATACATTGAATCTTAAAGATGCGATCCAGGTTTTGACAATGAACGCTTTCGAAATTCTGATGGAGTAAGGCTTTTCAATTCCCGGAAGGCGTTATTGAAAGGTGCGATTGACTGATAACCAACATCGAGTGCAATAGTATATATCGACGAGTTTCGCAGACTGGCGTCGGACAGTAATTCACAGGCTTCATCTATCCTGTATTTATTCAACATGGCGCTGAAATTTCGATATCCCAAATGCCTGTTGATCAATGTACGAAGACGGTATTCCGGCACCTGTAGTTTTTTCGCCAATCCTGTAATAGTCAGGCCGGCCTCTCTATAGTATTTATTTTCTTCAAACCCGCAGATAAAGTTTTCCAGATCCGGTATTTCTGATATTTCCTGAAGATTTTCAGCTGCACGCAATTTGTACGGCATAGCGCTTCGAATGGCATTGGCAAGTAATGCCGAATCAAAATTCATGGTAAGCAGGAAAAGTGTTACTGCCAGAAAAGCAATGCAATAAATTACCAGCATTCGTAGCGGTCTATCAAACGCGGGAGTGTCGAGGAAGAAACTTTCCAGGATTACAATTACAAAAATCGCACTTCCCAATACGCCGAGAAACACCCAGCGTATCAGCCGTCTGTCTTCAACCAGATCATTGCGCCAATCCTTGATTGTCCAATACACAGCGTAAGCAGTGAAGGTCAGCATCAACAAATCCGGCAGCGGAAAGAACAGGAACTGCACAAGTGTGCTTTCTCCCCATCCATTCAGGGTGCCCAGCAATCCGGCATTGTAGGATCGATGCAATGCCTGTTCGATAAACATTTGCGCAGCGAAAGCTATGCCAAGCCATCTGGGAAATTTTTTACCTTCCTGAAATACTGCATGACAGAACAGCATGAACATCCCGGGAATGGAATTTGCGCCAAAATCAATGACAGACGCCAGGAGACCAAATTCAATTTTGAATGCGGAGTCAGTGTAGCTGTAGGGCATTGAATTAAGCAGATAACAGGCAAGCGCCAGACAAAGAAGCATAAATATTCCGGCGCTTGTGTTTCTCCTGTTGGATTTGAGAAACCCGATTCCCATGCCGAGTACTGCAAAAATGGAAATTACCTGAGCGGCGAATAATGCCAATGGTGAAGACAAGATCATGCTTTGGTCATGCCTCAGTTGAGTCCCTTGACGCTTATACGGCATCCGCTAGCGCGTTAATGTTTTCTGAAGGCTAGTCAGAAATTACCCGATAAAACAGTAGCACAAAAAAATTTCCTGTTAATTTCAGGAATCAAGCAAGTTTTCGAAGTTTCAATTAACAGTCTGATCCAAATCAAGGAGAAATCCCTGGCGGCTGTTTCTAGTATGTGCGCTTCAGATCCGGTTTGCCGGATTCTTACCGAGGCGAGGAATCAATACATGAAAAGAATGCGGCGGTTTGCCGTGGCGGTAGTTCTTGCGACCGCCATCGTGGTTTTCGGCCAGACTGGCGTTATGGCTCAGCAAGACCAGCAAGAACAGCTCGACAGCGCCATTCAATTATTTGAGTCAGGAAATACGGACGAAGCTGGCATGCTTTTGCAGTCGCTGGCAGGTGGACCGTTTGCAGCCATGGCCACAGCTTATCTCGGCAGAATTCATTTCAGGCAAAAACAATGGAACGAGGCAGAGTCAAAACTGGAGCAGGCGCTCGCTCTTGAACCCGGCAATGCGAATTTTCATTACTGGCTGGGTAGCAGCTATTTGCAACACGTCGGTGAGGCAAGTGTCTTGCGCAAACGTGGTCTGGCACTCAAGGGGCGGGATAACCTCTTGCAGGCAGTGAACATTGATCCAGGCCATCTGGACGCCCGTATAGCGCTGGCGGAGTTCTATCTCGGTGCGCCTCAGATTGTAGGAGGGGGCAGGGACAAAGGCCTAAAGGAAATAGAGGCAATCATCGCGCTGGATCCTGTGAGCGGTCGACAGCTTGAGGCAAAGTTCCGTGAAAATGGAAAGCTCTGAGCCGCCGCCAATCCCTCATATACCAACGCCAGGCAAGCCCTGGACAGGCTGCAGGAATATCCAGTGAAACTAGAATCTCAGTTTGCATTTAAATTGCGACCAAACCGCGTTGCAGCGGTTGCAGTCACGTTTTTGGGTTGTTACCTGCAACTGGTCGAGTGGGTTGATTTGTATCCCTGGAACGATGTGCGCTCCGGTAATGGTCAGGAGACTCTTGATCTGATCCTTGCCGGCGCGACCCTTGTCCTGGTGATGTTTCTGTGGTTTGGAGGCAGATCAGCGTCTATCCTGGCTTCGGTCGGATTGACAGCCTGGTTCTGGCTTCAATTCTCCACCTGGTGGATTCCTTATGTGGCGGGGACGTCTCCGGGATGGAAACGTGTTTACCAGCAATGGTTTGCAGAAACCGTTCAGATATTGCCGCGAACCGAGGCCAATCTTCCCCCTGATGCGAATCATATTGTTCTACACGTGTTGATTGTTTTGGCTTTGATTGCGAGTTTAAGAGCGGTATTTCAGAAAGCAAGTGTTTGAGTACTCTGTTTGCCAATCAAGGCATGACTCTGTCAACCCAGAGGGCTTCGGGAACCGGGTCAACGCTTCGAACTGAAATCAGCGAAAGTGCCAGTTGTTGTGCTCCAGCGAACATAAGTTTCCTGCCCAGGGTTGTATCTTTTAGCGAATGAAGTCAAAGTGCTTTTCCATGTTGAATAGCCTGTTGCGGTACAGGGCGGGCTGAGTTTCGGACTGCCATCCAGACCGTTGTTCAAACCAGAATTGGTCCCGGGTCACGATGAAAACTTCTGCGCGAAATCGGTACCTTTCGAAGCCAGCCATGGTGAAATCGGCGATTATCACGGCCGGAGCACTTGTGCTGGTGACACTGCTCTGCTTGTTGATGCTGCCATTGTTGTTAAATTCGGATTCCCTGAAACAGCGCTTGCAGGCAAGCACGGCAAACGACCTGGGGTTGGATCTGGAAATTGGCGGCCGCATCAGAATGGGTCTTTTCCCGGGTTTGCATATCACCGTGAGTGACATGCGTTTTGATCGCCAGGGCAAGCTGGTAGCGAGCCTTGGCCAAGTCCAATTTGGACTTGACATCCAGCCGTTGCTGCACCGGGAAGTCCGTATAAACAGTGTTGTACTGCAAGATCCAGTTATTCTCCTTGAGCGATATGAAGACGGCAGCTACAACTTCGACAAGCCCGACCCGCGTGTCGCTCTTGAGCTGGAACAGGTTCAGGTCGTCAACGGTATTTTCCATTATCAGGATGCCCGGCTCGACACCATCTATGAAGCCAGGGCCTGTAACCTGGATCTGCAAGCTTCCAGTCCCCTGACCAGAGACAGCGGTAATCATCTGGCAGACCTCGACCTGGCTGCGGACTTCGCCTGTACTGAAGTCCGCCGTGACACACTGACCTTGACTGAGTTGAATACTGCGGTAATGGCGCAGGCAGGACTAGTCCAATTCCAGCTGACCAGCATGCAGCTGCTTGGTGCGCAGGGAACGGGTCATCTCCAGGTCGACTTCAATGGTGCAGTTCCCGCCTACCAATTGAGTTATGTATTGCCACAGTTTCGCAGCGACGAACTATTCCTTCTCCTGACCCGGAAAAGTCCATCGGGAATTGCTCTGGCTGACGGAGCGCCAGTTGCAGGGACTGGTGTTGAAGTATCGCGTGTCGAGGGGCTGATGGATTTATCGGCTACCCTGACAATGCAGGGACAAAACCTGCCAGAAATGAAACAGACGCTGGCAGGGGCGTTTGCGTTGCGCGGGAGCAATCTCGTCATCAATGGAGCTGATCTGGATGCGCGGCTGGCCCGCTTTGAGGACAGTCAAAACTTCAATCTGGTAGATGTTGGTGCATTTATGTTAGCCGGGCCGCTGGGTCTGGTGCTGACCAAAGGTTACGACTTCGCCAATATTTTTCTCGAAACCGGGAGTCGCACCGAGATTCGCAAGGTCATTTCTGACTGGGAACTTGAAGCGGGCATTGCCCAGGTAAAATCCGCGATAATGGAGACTAATGAAAATCGGATTGCAATCAAGGGCGGGCTCGATATCCCAGGCGAAAAATTCGAGGAGCTGCGCATTGCACTGCTTGACGACCTTGGCTGTGCCAGGGTGGAGCAGTCCATCACTGGCACGTTTCAAGCGCCGGTTATTAACCAGCCCAATGTATTCTGGTCTCTGACCGGTCCGATCCGGTCTTTGCTGGAAAGACTGGTCCCGGAGCAGGAATGTGAGGTCTTTTACGCTGATCCGAGCGCTTCTCAAGCGCGTTGAAATCAGAATCGGTACTGCAGGATCAGGTCCATCACCTCCCGGGTATAAGAGTTAGTACGCTCGGTACGGCTTAGATAAAGCATCATCAAAAAGCGGTTGCCAAAATCATGCCGCAGGTAAATATTGCCGCTGCGGCTGCCCGTGGTGATCAGGTTCTCGGTTTCTGGTGCGTCGCTGTAATTGAAGCCAACTCGTGTTGCGCCATTCAACTGCCAATGTGCCCCCATGCTCCAGGCGACAGTGTTCAGCCCATCCTGGTCGCGCACAGTACCGATGGAGGGAGTCAGCCAGGCATCAACGTTTGGCAGGTAGTATTCAAGACCGGCAAGTACCCGGTTGGTAGAACCATTGTTATACACTGAATGCTGGTACAGCCCGGTCAGCACCATGGTACCGAAACGTTCGTTACCTTCCAGCAGAATCTTGCGCGCCTGCAAGCGGGTCAGGAATGACGGCATAAAGTCGCTGTCGGCGGTGAAGCCTATAGCGACTTCCACCGGTAACACGCTCTGCTGCCCGACCGCGACACCCAGCTCGACAAGGGTATCGTCGCTGTCAAAGCGGTGGTTTTGTTCCACGCGCAGATATTGCTGATTGCGGTTGGCTTGCAGATGACGGTATTCGAGAAAGTGGTCGTTCCACTCGGTAAAGCCGGGCAGGTCGAAAGTGCTGCGAGAAAAACCCATCGTTACCTGGTTGCGGCGTTGGTTGCCGTAGACCGCGGGCTTCTGCCTGCTCAGCACTTCTATATGGTCAGGGGCCAGCAGTGCGGCCTTATCCAGATAGCTTCGCGCCTGATCATTCTGCCCCATTGCACGGTGGCTGTCGTGCAGGCCCAGCATGGCGTCGAGATTGACCTGATCTAATTGCAGTACCCGATTGAACTGCTCACGGGCGGCGGACGGGCGTTGCTGGTACAACGCGATACGGCCAGCGAGATTCAGGGCATCGGTGTTGTCCGGTTCCTCTGCCAGCACGGTGTTGACACCCAATGTGGCTTCTCGATAGGCACCCTGATAGGACAATACACGGGCGCGCGCCAGTTTCAGTACATTATCTTCCGGGTAATCAACGATGGCACTGTCCAGCAGATCCAGCGCGACACCGAAGCGTTCCTGGAACGCCAACACCATACCGAGCAGGTACGCTACTTCAGACTTGTTATCAGGTATTTCCCATGCCTGGCGCAAACTTCGCTCGGCCGCAACCAGATCACCAGTGTTGCGCTGCTGCAGTGCCTTTTGGATCAATGCATCGTAATCCTGCGCGTGGGCGCAGGGTGCAAGCAGGAGCAGACCTGTCAGCAATGCCGGGTACGGGAATCTCATTGTTCTACTGTCCTCATTGAATGTTTGAAACACTCAATTCATCATTTGCCTGTGGCAAAACCCTTGTGCTCCATCTTGCCCCACTCCTTTCTGCCAATCAGAAAGGTGTACACACCGTGCATGCGCCACCAGGCGTTGAGCTGACGGTAACCGAAGATTTCCAGTACCGACAGCAGGTACAGCTGCAGCAAATCACCAAAGCGTGAGTAACGTTTGAATGAGAGTTCTTCAAGACCGATCGATACGAAAGACAACGCGATACCAAGCACGAAGGCGACCAGGAAGAATGTCACCATGAACAGCAATGAACCTGGCTCCATTACGAACAACAAATAGATGAAATACACATAGGCCAAAAATTCGATGACAGGCCCCAGCCCTTCGAGAATGAAAAAGTAGGGAAAGGCCAGCCAGCCGATGCGTCCGTAACGTGGATTGAACAGCATGCTGATATGCCGGCTCGTCGCCTCCAGCAGACCGCGTTGCCAGCGTGAACGTTGACGATGCAGAATCCTCAGTGTTTCCGGGCATTCGGTCCAGGCGACCGGATCGGGAATATAGGAAATCCGGTAGGGGCGCTTTTGGTCAAGGCAGAAACGGTGCAGTCGTATCACCAGTTCGATGTCCTCCCCCACAGTCTCCACGCCGTTGCGTTTGGTAGCATAACCACCAGCATCAACTACTGTCTGCCGGTGGAACAGTCCGAAGGCGCCGGAGATAATAAAAGTGGCGTTTAAGGCTTCCCAGCCCACCCGGCCAGACAGAAAAGCGCGGAAATACTCCAGCACCTGAAACTTCGCCCAAAGGTTTCCGGGCATCCGGATATTCTTCACGGTGCCTGATTCGACGCTGCTACCGTTGACGATACGAATGTTGCCGCCCACCGCCACTGTGTCGTCATTCTCGATGAAAGGTCGCACAATGCGGGTAAGCGCTGGTTTTTCCAACACGCAGTCGGCGTCGACTGCACAGTACAGCGGGCTGGCAGTGAAGTTGATGCCTGTGTTCAGTGAATCCGCCTTGCCGCCGTTGTCCTTGTCGATTACCCAAAGATTCGGTACCCGGCTGCTCTGGTACACGGCACGGACATTTGCGGTGGGGATGTCAGTGGCAGGCATGCGCGGTGCCTCTACCAGCGCGAATGCCTCACGCATGCGTTCCAGGGTACGATCCTTCGAACCATCATTGATCACCAGCACTTCATAGACCGGATATTCCAATGCCAACAGGGAACGGGTTGATTCCACGCAGGTGGCTTCTTCGTTGTACCCGGGCGCCAGAATTGTGATCGGGGGCATAAAGCCGGCTGCCAACAGCAAGGCATCGGGGAAGGCATCGAGCTGGTAGGAATATTGACGCAGTTTGCGGAAGGCCAGCACGCTGGAGGTGAAGTACACCAGATTGAGCAGCAGGAAGTAGCCGATCATGATCGAATTCAGAACTGCGGTCAGTGTTGTTGGCACCCCATTCAATCCTTGCCTGCCAGAATCTGGCTGGCCAGCATTGCGCGCGGATGCTGCCCGCTGCTCATGCGTTCCAGAGTAGCGGTGTCGCCCAATAGTTTCAGCGCGCGTGCCGCCTGCCTTGCTACCCAGGGACTGCTGTCGTCCAGTGCGGCGATGAACAAGGGAAGGTCGTCGGCAATACACAGTTGACGCAGGGTTCTCACCGCATTGACCCTTATTGCATCATTGGAAGAACTGCACAAGGGGTGTACTGCGGCACGGTGTTTTTCCTGACCAACAGTACTCAACAGGCGTAATGTGGCGATCAACAAATCCAGCCGTCCCGTGCTATCCAGTAACGCTGCAGCGTCATCAGCAACGCCGTAGTCGCAGAAACGATTCAGCACTTCAGCTGCCACTACCCGTGTGCGCGGTTCGCGTACCGGATCCAGATAGATCTGTCGTAACAGTGGTATCGCCTCATGACCAACACTGGAGAGCAGCGTAGCCATCGAATTGATGCCCCACTTGTCGAAACGATGGAATTGATCCAACACCGGCACGACATACCGGGCATGCCCGAGTCGCAGCAAGGCGTTGGCAGCGAACATCGCCACCACGGGGGATTCGTCCTGAAACGCCTTCAGGATAGTGGCTTCATACTGTGGCATCCCGAACTGGCTGATGATGTTGACGGCCCACAACCGGACACCGATTTCACGATGCTGCAGCATATTCACCACATGCGGCAGGTAAGGCAGTCCAAGCGACGACAAAGTGTTAAGGTCTGAGCCACGTAGACGCCAGACATAAGGGGCCAGAAACCGGATGAAGTTCAATTCCTGGTGCGGCGCTACGAGCTTTCGGAATTCGGTTGGGCTTGTGTCCCCGCTCAGCACCTCGAGCATATCCCTGTTCCAGAGCTGATACAGGTTTTGCCACAGTTTTTCCTGCCGAAAGTTATGCAGCCGCAAGCTCATTGCAATCACTGCGAACAGCAGCGATAGCCCGAACAGCACCAGTACACTGAGACTCAAGGTGACAAGGAAGCGGTATTCACTGGAATCCGGATTGTAGCTCAGGAACTGTTCGTAGAGGGATGGCATCACACTTGCTCAATGGTTTTACTGCTCAATGGTCTCACTCACTTTGAGCAAGCTTTTCACCCGGGCCAGCAATTCCACCGGTGCGAGGGGTTTGATTATGAAGTCACTGGCACCGAGATCGTAACCACGCACGACATCCTTTTCACTCCCCATCACGGTCAGTATGATCACTGGAATTCCTGCGTTGATACCGCCTTCGGCGCGTAGTCTGGTCAGCACTTCGAAGCCGTCGGTGACTGGCATCTTTACATCCAGAATTGCCAGCGCGAAGGGCTTTGTCCCGAGTGCCTGTAGCGCCCTTGCTCCGTCGGTGAAATGTTCTACCAGATAATCTTCTCGCTCCAGGCGGTGGCGGATAACACTGGCCAGCAACTCGTCGTCCTCCGCCACCAGAATACTCTGCGTCGTGGCTGCGACCGGCGGCGACTTTTTGCGACCAGGATGATGCGGGCGCGATGCGGAATTCTCTTCGGTGTTCAGTAATTTGCGTTGTGGCGATGCACCCGGGCCGGTTGCAGTAACCTCGAACAAGACCTTCATCAGTTGCGGCCACAACGGCATCATTTCCGCGTGATCGGCGTGTTCCACCTTGCGGGCAGCGTCAGTGATTTCCGGAAAGCCGAACGTGGTACCGGTACCACGCAGGGAATGGGCGATAAGTCGTAATTTGTCGATGGCTTCCATCCGACCCTCCCGGAAGTCATTGAGCAGAATCTTTATGGTCTGAATTTTTTCCGCCAACGCGTGTCGGTACTGTTCCTTGAGATCCGCCAGGATCGCATCATCCTCGCTGGCACCGGTATCCTTTCGGGATTGTGCCTGGGGATGCGCTTCGGGACAGTCAAGAACCTGATTGCTGAACGGAGTGGATGAAATTTTTGTCATGTTTCAATGCGGTGGCAGGGGCAGGCGTAAGCCCGGGGGCGGCATAGTCACCCCCGAGCGTTCCTGGTTGGTTACCGTTTATTTATTCGACCTGCAAACCATTGCGGACGGAAATCACACCACCCACGTCACGGCTTAGTGCCACGGCTCTGTTGATCTCGGCGCGCGAGCCGACAAAGCCGCTCAACTGTACTTCACCCTTGACTGTCTCAACATTGATTTCCGAGGATTTGAGTGTTGGATCGTTGAAGATGGCAGCCTTGACCCTGGTGGTGATGACAGTGTCGTCGATTACTTCACCGAGACTGGATTGGGAAGGCGTGGACGCGCAACCCAGCGCGAACAGAACAACAAACGCCAGAACGAAGGTCGAGCAAAATTTGAAATGTTGCATTATAGATCTCCAGGAAAAGACACTTGCTGTGATTAACAGTGGAAGGCAGATTGCCTACTTTGCGAAGTTAGCGAATTTGCTTGCGAAGGTCTGTGCGCTGAAACGCATAGCAGACCCCCGCTGCCCCGTTAATTACATAGCATCGGCTTCGTAACTCATGTTACCCCTCACTGGCTACACCGTCATTGACTACTCTGCCGTGTTTGCCGGGCCGATCTGCTCGCGTTTTCTGCGCGACTGCGGTGCCGAGGTGATCAAGATTGAACCGCCCCTGGTGCCCAAGCCGCGAGTCAACCTGACCAGATTTCACGGGGTATTCGCGCCCCGCAGAAAAATGCTCCTGCTAAACCGACATACATGCCATCCATGGCAATAACCTGGGCCCAGCGCCTGAAGCGGGTGTTCACCAAAAGTAGGCGCCCTCAGGCGATATCGACATCGAAACCTGTGAGAAGTGTCGGGGGCCGGTAAAGATTATCGTCTGCATCGAGGACCCGGCGGTCATCCGGCAGCCACTCGGCCTGGATTCAGCCTGAAGGGGATTAAGTAAGGAAACGATGTCAACTCAGCGCGCTTTGAGAAGTGAAAGCAACCGATTTCCGGGAGAATACGTCCAACAAAGGGCTTCATTCGGATCAATTGGTCGCGAAGCTGGACACTCCAGCGATAGCCTTAATGCTTCCTATACACTCAGATACATTGCAACAACTTGTACCGATCCGAATTCTTTGACATTGTTACTAGACCTCCTCGTATTGTTCTAACAGTCGGTCTGGGACGTTGGTGTTTGATCCTGAGCCTCAGAGTTTCGCGGCACAGCTCCCGATCCAAAACTTACACAGGTTTAGTCAGGCATCTGAACAAGGATGTCTCGCTTCCAACCGTGGTCCTTCCTACCGCAAAAAATGACTTTCGCCGATAGCTGTTATTGCTATACGCTAGCCTGACTCAAGGTATCGAAATAGCAGTAGCTGACGCGGATAATTCGGATATTTGTTGCGAGTATCCTGAACAAGCAGGCCATTCCACGCAAAAAAAGCATACACTGCAACTTCGGTAAGACAATAATTCAGGTGGCTAAAACATGAAGCCCGTATTCACTGTTTGTTTGGTGCTGGTTTGCCTTTGCCCGTTGTCCACCGAGGCGCAACAGAATTTCGCCGCCGAGGTAGTCAGCAGGGAAGGCGAAGGCGAATGGCGTACAGATATACAGGCAGAATGGGCTGAGGCTGGCGTTACCCAGCAATTGAGCGAAGGAAACTTTATCAGAACGGGCAGTCGCAGCAAACTCGGGTTACTCTTCAGAGATCAGAGCCAGATGCGGTTGAATCAGAATAGTTTACTGATTGTCAGGGACGTCCTGGATGAGCAGGGTAGTTCCACCCGCTTTGAGCTAAACCAGGGACGCGCATGGGTAAAATCCAAGCAAATCCCGGATAGCTTGATAATGGAAACCCCTTCAGCAGTAGCTGCTATAAGAGGTACAGACTGGGATATTGAAGTTGGAGCAGATGGATCGACAATCCTGACAGTGCTGCATGGCTCAGTTGAACTCAGCAATGCCTTTGGTACTGTGACAGTTAATCGCAATGAACAAGGTATTGCGGCAGTAAATACTGCCCCATTCATTCTTCAGATCAGAAATCCTGAAAGCCGAATTCAATGGGTCGCGCAATACCAGCTGCGCCCGTTGTCCTATCTACTGACAAGCGTTGAAACGCTTTCAGCACAGAATCAGCAAGTGTTCAATTTACTGGCTGCCGGCGCATTGTCTGCAGCACAACAGATTGTGGCGGCAATCGACACCGGTAACACTGAGGGTCAGCTATTACAGGCCATGACCGCAATCTATGCTGGCAATCTGGCGAGCGCTGAAACCATATTGGAGGCGTTAGATGATCCGTCAGCGGTTGCACTGCTGGCCGACATCTATCTTTATGCAGGGGAAGCTGAAAGAGTCATTGAGCTGCTGGCAGAATCACCACAGCTCAATACCTATCCGCAGCTGGCATCACTACTGGCTCAGGCATACTTCATGCAAGATGAGACGGAGCAGGCCACTGCGTTGCTTGACGAATATCTGTTGCGATTTCCTGAATCCGTTCACTTGTTACTCAGTAAAGGAGAGATTGCTATTTTCTCCGGTGATGCTGAGTTGGCAATTCAGTCCTATGAACAAGTTTTGGCCAATGATCCGGAGAATGCAGAGGCCTATTACGGAATTGGTCGAGTCTACGGTGAACGAGAGTTTGTCTCAGAGGCATTGGCCAGCCTCAATTTGGCAATTCAGATCAACGCTAGTGATGCTTCCTATACAGCGGAAAAGGCAACGGTAGAAACCTTTGCCAGTATGTTCAATGCTGCAGAAGTTTCGCTTGAACAATCACTCGATCTGCAGCCTGCCAATGCAGTAGCTCTCACCGGCAAGGGCGTGTTACTGCTGAAACAAGGCAATACCGTAGCTGCAATTCAGGAATTCCTGAAGGCGAGTCTGATCGAACCGCGCTATGCACGCGTGCTGGTGTATCTGGCTATAGCCTATTATCAGCAGGGTAATGCAGCTCTGGCACTGGATACGCTGGATCTTGCCAAGGAGATTGATGACAAGGACCCATTGCCTTATTTTCTGGAAAGCACAATTCGGAAAGAACAATTTCTGCCCAGTGAGTCGATACTGGCTAGTCGCAATGCCATGAACAGATTGCCGAATCTGAAGTCACTGAATCAAGTGATCATTGATCAGAAAGGAAATACCAATCTGGGAGCTGCGCTTTCCAACTACGGGCTGATCGACTGGGCTCTGAAAATAGCCGTGGACTCCTACAATCCTTTCTGGGCTGGTAGTGCATTGTTTCTCAGCAATCAGGTTGCCAGCAGCGACTACGTTTCTCTGAGTGAAAAATTCAAAGGGTTAATGACTAATCCCCTGGCATTCGGTGCGCCAAATCGATTTTCGAGTTTAATTACGAAGCCAGGAAATTATGCGGCACTTGGTGGAGTTTACTCCACACTGGAAGGGGAAAACTTCGAATCGAAACTCACCATGCCCACTGTGACTTTGAATGGTCTGAATATTGATGCATTTCCTGTTGCGTATTTTTACTCTGACAATAGCTATAAACTCAATACCGAAACCCGCGACAAGGCGTCTGGCATCAGCTTTGATACAGCGCTTGAGCCTGACATCCGAACATATGGTGTTGGCGCTACCCCCACAAACAAACTAAAACTGTTCTATTTCGTCGACGAGCAATCATGGGGAGCCGGGCAGCATACCGTCCCGGGTAATGGTTCCAATGTGGATTTTTCCATTCTGACCAACAACGACCAACAACAGCAGGCAGTTGGCGCGCAGTATGCATTTTCGCCGGAGCAAAAGCTGGATTTTTCTTATACAAGGTTTGAAATGGGTATTGATCAGACTACAAATTTTAGTAACTCAATAGACTCTGTTTTTCCGCCTGCTCGTTTTACGAGTGAAAGCAACACAATTACGATTTCTCTGGTGGATAATTTTCTGGAAACAATTCAGCTGCGCTACGAGAGAAAAATCGGCAATCACTTTCTATCTCTGGGTTTCGCAAATATTGTAACGGAGAACCATCTCGACATTGATAACAAGTCTGTAGTCAGCAGTGAGTTTTATAGCGACGGAGAACTGCTTTCCAGTTCGAATACGCTCAATGTGACGGAGACTTTCTCGGATAGCCAGCTGGATGAAAACAGGTACTATTTGCACTATCTGTATCAGGCTTTTCAGAATCTGCAGATTGAGTTGGATTTGACGCGTTCCTCATTTGATGTCAGCGGCACCTCTGTCATCACGGATATAAGTAATGATGTAAGCTATAACACACCGCAGCAACCGTTCAGCTTTTCTGATAATTACCTGTCTGCTGGAATCAATTATGAGTTAAATGACAAGAACAATATTCGACTGGCTTATCAGGATTACTTGCATTTCAATCTGGCCAATACACTGAATTACACAACCACCGCCGGTATCCCATACCAAACAGAGTATCTGCTGACTGGCAGTATGCAACAGCGCACCCGACTGCAATGGGAAAGCACCTACTTCAAGGATACGTATTTCAATCTGTATTTTGACTACATCAAAACCGAGAACGACTTTTTCACTGCAAGAGACGTGATCCTGCCGACAGTCACCAGTGGGCTGGATCGCATCAGTCAGCTATCCGATCGCACCGAGATACTTTTTACTGACGACTACAAATCCAATAGTTTCTCAGCTGACAGCGTCGATAGAGGTGAATTGAATATCATGGGCTTCGACATCAATCGGGTCCTGACAGATCGAATGGGTATGTACTTCAAATTCAGTCATGTCGATTCTACAGTTTTCAAAGGAGCAAACGAGGGAGAGGACTTCCTGAACATTCCTCTGCAGAAAACCCGACTTGGGCTCACGTACTCTTCCTCCTTTCGCCTGAAAGTTGGGCTGCAAGTAGATTATCTGACCTTTGCCGAGGGGCGGCCTGATGAATATCTGACATTCGCGCGTGATGGAGTTTATGCAAGACTGAGCTTTGTGCAGGATTTCATGAATCGTCGACTGCTCGCATACGGTCAGCTCATCATGGATCAAACTACCGGAAACCCGACCAGAAATTTCAGCATCGGGCTTGAGCTGAGACTCTGATGAAAAACTGGAAATATTTTATAGTGTCATCTGCAGTAAGCCTGCTGGTGATATTCTCACTGCAGCAGAGCAGTTTCTGGCGTCAGATCAATCAGTCATCCTACGATATTATTTCGATTCTCGACCCGCCACAGCTTGATGAGACGAATATTCTGATCGTATCCATCGACGAAGCATCCTTTAACGACATCCAGCTATTCTGGCCCTGGCCAAGGGAGATGCATGGACGCTTGTTGAATCGATTGAAACGAGCTGGCGCCAAAGTGGTTGCGTTTGACCTGATCTTCAGCGAGCCCTCGGCTTTTGGTGATCTCGATGATTTGAATCTTGCAGAGGCAATTCAACAGGGGCCGCCAGTGGTGTTAGGTTCTTTCCTGAGTCGACAGATGCTGGCTGAAGGTCTGCAAATTACGTCAACCGAACCGCTGGATATCTATCAGGATGCAGGTGCTCGCAGCGGTTCAGTCAATGTCTATCAGGATAATGATGGCGTACTGCGCCGAACTCCACTTGATGACCGGACATTCTGGAAATCAATATTTGAGCTGAGCCAGGAGCAACAAGTCACTGCTGGTGATTACAGCAACAAGCTTGTTCGTTATGTGGGGGATGTAAATACCATTCCCAGTGTTTCATATTACCGGGCGCTTGATGAAAGCTTGCTGCCTGATGACGTATTCAGGGACAAAATCATTCTGGTTGGTCTCGACATTTTGTCCGCCGCTGAGCTCGGTGTTATTCAGGACGATAGATACTTTTCTCCTTTTTCTCTGGACAGTTCCGCTTCGATGTCCGGGGTTGAGCATCATGCCAATATGCTGATTAACAGGCAGAATGATTTGTTTGTCTCGCCCGTTTCCGAACTTGAATATCTGCTTCTGCTGTCAGGGCTCGTGCTAGTGGCGAGCTGGCTTTTTGACGATTGGCGCTTGAAGAAAGGCCTAGCAATATTGGGTCTGTTAACAGGCTCTGTGATCATGTTGTACTGGTACTCTTTTCACTTTCAGCAATCCTTCTTCCCTTTGTTCAGCATGCTGCTGGCAGTTTTCCTGCCGTTCATGGGGCAGGGCACATTGGCTTACCAGAATGAATTCAGGCAGCGTTTGTTTATCACCAAAGCTTTTTCCAAATATGTTTCAAAGGACGTGCTCAGCGAACTGCTGGCTGCGCCGGAGAAGCTTACCTTTGGGGGAGAAGTCAAACAGGTCACGATTCTTTTCACAGATCTGCGGGATTTCACCACGATCTCAGAAACCATGCCGGTTGAGCAAATAGCCGCATTGCTGAACGAGCACCTGACAAGAATGAGCAGAATTGTACTGCAACATTGCGGCACGCTCGACAAATATATCGGCGATGCGGTAATGGCGTTCTGGGGCGCTCCGATTGCAGATGAGCAGCAAGCAGATCATGCTTTGGCAGCCGCTATTGCCATGCAGCAGGAATGCGAAAAAATGCGCAGCGAGCTTGCAGCCAAAGATCTTCCTCAAGTGCATATGCGAGTTGGCATACACAGTGGCAAGGCGGTTGTAGGCAACCTGGGGTCGGAATTGCTTTTCGACTATACCTGTCTTGGAGACACGGTAAATCTCGCTTCAAGACTTGAAGGTGTCAACAAGTTTTATCTAACGGAAATTTTGATCAGTGAGGATACCCGTAACGGGCTGACTCTTCCGTTTAACTTACAATTGACAGACAAGATTGTAGTTAAAGGCAAGACGAAACCCATAGCTATATATACCATTACCGAGAATAACTGCAGCGAAGCGACCGATGTAGCGTTTGAGTTGTATGCCAGGAAAAAATGGGAGCAGGCTCAAGCTGCTTTCTCGGTCGTACTGAAACTTGATCCAGACAACAAGACCGCACAAGTATTTCTGAAACGAATCCAACGCTTTCGAGAGGTTGATCCTGGCGAGCACTGGACAGGTCTGACTGTCCTTGAGCAGAAATAATACTATTTTCCAACTTGTCAGCTTTGCCTGTCGCGGCTATAAGGTCTTCAGAGCCGCAGTAGCCAGAATGGCCAAGGCAAGAATCAGCACTCATACCGGCACAAATCTTCGTCCAATTGCTCGGTCAACAAAGGTGATATAGCAATGTCTCTTGCTTGAACTGTAGTCAGTACTGAAGGCCAGCTGCCACATGCCTGAGAGACCAACTCGGCTGGCTCTCTGAATTTAATCCAGGAAATGTCATAAAGCCGCACCGAGCCGGCTATGCTGATTTTTCCTGCCCGGATAAGTTACCCTACGCGCTTCGCAATTTCATGAGCCGGACCATGGACACGCCCAAACCCCTCACTGGCTGCACCGTCATTGACTTCTCTGCTGTGTTTGCCGGGCCAATCTGTTCGCGCTTTCTGCGCGATTGTGGTGCCGAGGTGATCAAGATCGAGCCGCCGGGAGACGGGGATATGACGCGCGGGCCGACCGGTCTGACCCCGGTCTATGCGCATTTCAATGCCGGCAAGCGCAGTGTCGCGATCAATCTGAAACATCCGGACGGACAGGCACTGGCGCGGCGTCTGGTGATGGGTGCCGAGGTCGTCATCGAGAATTTTCGTCCTGGTGTCATGACCAGATTCGGGCTCGACTATCAAAGTTTCAAAACCCAAAGGCCGGACCTGGTGTATTGCTCGATCTCCGGTTTTGGGCAGTCGGGCCCGCAGGTGGATCGTGCCGCTTTTGCACCGATCATTCACGCTGCCAGCGGCTTTGATATTGTGCATGCGCGTGCTCAGGTCTTAAGCGAGAAAGCGAGCGAGAAATCAAGCGAGAAAGCAAGCGACAAGGCGAACGATCTACAGCGGCCACCCAACTGGGAAATCATGATGGCGGACATGCTGTCCGGTACTCATGCGTTTGCGGCGATCCAGTCAGCACTGTTAGGACGCGAGCGTTATGGGGTCGGCGACTATATCGATGTCAGCATGATGGACGCGATGATGACCCTGATTCCGTCACAGATTCAGGCGGCGCAAATGCAGGAGCCGTTACCGATCGGCAGATATTGCCCGGTCCGTACACGCGATGGTTACATAATGGTCTGCGTGGTGTCTGACAAGAACCTGCGCAGTCTCAGCGTCGCGCTGCAGCGTCCGGATCTGTTGACCGATCCGCGCTTCGTATTTGGTCCGCGCACGGCGAACCAGAAGTATCTCGTCGAGGAAATCGAAAAATGGTCAGCAACGCTCAGCGCATCCGAATCCGAACAGCGGCTCAATCAGGCCGGTGTGCCCTGTGCCGGGTACCAGCGACCGGAAGACCTGTTCGCGCATCCACAAGTCGTTGAGCGCAAATCGTTCACCAGCTTGAAGGATGACATTCTCGGCGAATTCCTGATCCAGAATATGCCGGCCCGGTTCAGTCATCTGGATACGACAGCGGCCGACTGGGTGGCTGGACTCGGTGAGCATACCAATGAAGTATTGGGCGAGCGTCTGCAACTGTCTCAAGCAGAGATTGACGCTTTGCGCAGCACCGGCGTAATCGCCTGATAAATGGGGTCAGAGTAAAAATACAGTACTGTATTTTTACTCTGACCCCATTTATTCTATTTTCCTGTAACGAGCTGTCTGTATACTCGGGCAAACTTCGCAGGAGAATAAAAATGAGGACAACAAGTCTGGCCTGTCTGCTTTCGTTGTTGATGCTGGTTTCCCAGTTTGCCGTCGCCCAACGCCCGATCCGTCCGCTTCTGCCGCTGCGTGCCTATACCTTGCAGGATTACACGGCGGTGGATTTTCGCGAGGCGCTGGCCTTGCCGGCCGCAATGGAGCCGGCCTCCTATGCTGGCGCCGCGATGACCCTGCAGGGCAATCTGGTGATACTCAGTCGCGCCGCACCACCGTTTCTGGAATTTGATCCAGACGGTGCGTTTGTACGTGCGTTTGGTCGCGATGATCTGCTGCGTCGCGCCCACGGCATGTCGATTGATCGCGAAGGCAATATGTGGGTCACCGATGTCGCCGATCATCTGGTGATGAAGCTGGATGCTGATGCAAATGTGTTAATGACCCTCGGCACCAAGGGCGAGGCCGGCGAGTGGGATACAGCCGCCGGAAATCTGCTGTTCAATGAACCCAATGATGTCGCTCTGGACTCGGCCGGCAATATCTATGTCGCCCAGGGCCATGGCGGTAATACACCGCGGGTGCTGAAATTCAGCCCGCAGGGTGATTTCATCATGCAATGGGGCAGTCGCGGCTACGGGCCTGGCCAGTTCGTCGCGGCGCATGCGATCGAGATTGATGCCGACGATGTGCTCTATGTCGCGGACCGTGAAAATATGCGCATCCAGCGCTTCGATACCAACGGCAATCTGTTGCGCGAGTGGAAATTCGACGCGATGGTCTGCGCGATCTTCCTGCATGCAGACGGCTTTATGTATCTCACTACCGGCTTCGATGGCGAATTCGCCAAAGTCGACATGGACGGCAATGTGCTCGGTGCCATTGGCAGTCCCGGTACCGGTAACGGCCAGTTCGGCGAGGCCCATGCCTTGACGATGGATGCCGCCGGCAATGCCTATATCCCGGACGTGATCAATCGCCGCGTCCAAAAATTCGCCAAAAAACCAGGAGGCTAGATAAATGGGGTCAGAGTAAAAATACAGTACTG
>JBBDXV010000195.1:3028-5149 GCA_040902165.1 Pseudohongiellaceae bacterium | reverse complement strand
AAATGGATCGGTATCGCGCCAGCCAGCTCAATGGCAGGAACATAGGAATCATAGGCGGGATCAAAGATAATGACCTCATCACCACGGTTCACGCTGGCCTGCACGGCGTCAAATATCGTCTCGGTGGCGCCCGATGTGACAGTTATGTCATTATCCGGATCTGCCTTGCAGCCGTATAATGCCAACACCTTGGCTGCAATCTGTTGGCGCAGTTCAGGGATGCCGGCCATCGGTGGATACTGGTTCTTGCGATTATTGAGATGAAACGCAACACGCTCGCGTAAAGCTGCCGGACAGTCGAAATCCGGGAAGCCCTGGGACAGGTTGATAGCGCCATGATCCTGGGCCATCCTCGACATAACGGTAAAAATCGTGGTCCCGACGGCAGGAAGTTTGCTCTGCAAAGGCGCTCCTTCAGTTTAAGAACATGGTTTTGAAGCTGTCCAAGTTTACATTAACAGCCGGGATGCATAAAATTTTTACCCCGTGAACGGGGTCTTCAGGTCTTTGATCTTAAGCGAAACCAAAAGGAACCATAAGTAGCCATTGTGACAATGTTTCTTTCAGAAAAGCAGGCCGTGTCAAAGAACCCGACACCAGCACAGGACGCCGCATTGCATTCATTACCGCTGTTGCACCTGGACGCCGGTCGGCAGGCAATGCTGACTTATTTTGAAAATACCTGGGCACTGACCGAAATGCTGTTTTCTGCACTGACCAGTACCGAGGCCTATTACATCCGGCCCTATCACAAGACCCGGCACCCATTGATCTTCTATTACACCCATCCAGTCTGCTTTTACGTGAACAAGTTGCTGGTCGGGGGCTTTATCGACAAACCGGTCAACCCGGAGTTTGAATTACTGTTTGAAACCGGTGTCGATGAGATGACCTGGGACGACCTGCACGACGGCGGTCAGGATATCTGGCCGAATCTGGATGCTGTCAGGGAATACAGGCAACAGGTTTACCAGCTGGTGAAGAAAATAATCAAAACCCACCCGGCACTGGATCAGCCGGTGACGATGGACAGCCCTGCCTGGGGACTAGTGATGGCGTTTGAACACGAGCGGATTCATCTGGAAACCTCCAGTGTATTAATACGTGAACTGCCACTGCAGTATGTACGGACGCCGGGAAATTGGCCGGCAACCTTCACCCCTGATGATCACAGCGCTATCCGGCCGGTTGCCGGGCAGGATTACCCAGCCGAGAATCCCCTGCTTGAAGTAAGCGCCTGCGCTGTTGACCTGGGCAAACCGCGAGACTGGCCCAGTTTCGGCTGGGACAATGAATATGGGTCAGAACGACGTTTGACCGGCGTGTTCAAGGCCAGCAAGTTTCTCATCAGCAATGGCGAGTTCCACCACTTTGTTGCTGATGGGGGATACGAAAATCCTGCCTGGTGGGGTGAGTCAGGCTGGGGCTGGCGCCAGTTCAGAAATGTAAAATGGCCGAGCTTCTGGCAACAGGATGGTCCCGCAGGTTCACACAGATATCGTCTGCGCACCACTTTTGCAGTGATAGATATGCAGTGGGACTGGCCGGCGCTAGTGAATTATTTTGAAGCCAGGGCCTACTGTGCATGGCTCACCGCCAGGACCGATGCAGAACCCCCGTATCGATTGTTATCTGAAGGCGAACATCTGGCACTCCGGGAACCTGCAGGGCGAGCCGTACATCAATGGCGTTCCGGCAACAAGGAATTGTTGAAACTGGACGGTGTGATGACCGCTGAAGGTCTGGACGGAGTCAACCTCAATTTGCAATTCGGCAGCGAATGTCCGGTCAATGCGATGCCGGCCAACAGTCTCGGTTTCCACGATGCCATGGGTAATGTCTGGCAGTGGTGCGAGGATACATTTCATCCATTACCGGGATTTGAGATCCATCCGTATTACACGGATTTCAGCACGCCCTGTTTTGACGGCGAACATCAGATGATACTGGGCGGTTCATTCATCAGCACCGGTGACGAAGCGAGTATCTGGGCAAGATTTCATTTTCGTCCGCATTTCTTTCAGCACGCCGGTTTCCGCGTTGTACAGGGGCCGGATATCGCGCTGACCACCAGCAAATATGAAAGCACTGAGCTGGTCGACCAGTATCTGCTGTTCCATT
>JBBDXV010000195.1:0-2928 GCA_040902165.1 Pseudohongiellaceae bacterium | reverse complement strand
ATTATCAGCGACTGGAGACCGGTACCTACCGGACTCAGCTGCAGGCCAAAATCGATGACAGCATCAACCGCAAGAATGTCCAGTTCCTGCAGGGCGATGCCGGCAAACTTCACCTCACGCCTCTGGCAGAATTGCACCGACCCTTCGATGCCATACTGCTGGGCAATCTGCTGTGTCGTCTTTCCGAACCCGCTGCCTGTCTGCGGCAATTCGTAGACAGCGACCGGTTTCTGGCGGCCGGTGGCATACTGGTTATTTCATCGCCCAATACCTGGATGGAGCAATTTACCGCGAAAGAAAAATTCTTCGATGGAGAAACCGGCGAACAGACCCTGGGCCGCCTCGCGTCAGTTCTCAAGGGATTTGAACTGCTGCATGAAGAGGATTTTCCCTTCATGATTCGCGAACACCGGCGCAAATATGAATACATCGTCGCGCAGATATCAGTGTGGTTGAAAAAATAGATCCTATCGTGTGGATTCGCCTGCTACCAGCCACTCGTTCAGGTCAATGATGTCCTGCGGTGTCAACACACCGGTAATCTGTTTCAACAGCAGGCTGTCGATCACATAGTTGTAACGCGCATCGGCATACTGGCGCAGGGCGCGGAAAAGGTTTTCCCTGGCGCGCAGCAACTCGACGATGTTGCGCTGTCCTACTTCGATCCCCAGGGTGGTCTGATCCAGTGCGCTTTGCGCTGACAGGATAGACTGGTTTCGCTGGGCAATGACCAGTACATCAGTGTTAACCCTTCGATAGGCATTACGTATGTTCTGGGTCAGTTGACGCTTTGTCAGTTCCAGGGATTCTCTGGCTGCCATCACATTAAATTCCGCCGCACGACGACGAGACTGAATGGCACCACCGCTGTACAGGGGTATATTGAGTTGCAGGGTAAGATTGGTATTGTCATTCGCGCCGCCGCCAATTGATAAACCTTCCCGCCTGAGTGGTTGGGTCACAAAGTGCCGGTAACTGCCGGTCAGGGCAGCAGTGGGTAAGTGATCTGCCTTACGCGCATCAAGGGTTCTTTTTGACGCTTCGAGACTGTATTGCGCAGAAGCAATAGCGAGACTGTTAGACTCAGCCATGCCTTCCCAATCCTCCAGACTGCCATCCACATTGATCACCGGAAAATCCTCCCGCAGGGCTTCGACATCGGGGTGGGGTTGACCGGTGAGGGCTTCCAGTGCTTCATAGCGGGATTGCAATATGTCCTGTTGCAGGATGGTGGTATTGCGAGCAAGGTCATAGGAGGCTTGGGCATCATACACATCGATGATAGTATCCAGACCTACTTCCTCACGACGCTGGGTTTGCTGCATTGAAGTCAACGCCGCTTCTTCTTCCTGCACATTGGTTTCCAGCATGTCGATGGCGCGCAGCACATCAAAATAGGCGCTGGCAACGCGCATGATGAGGTCCTGTTCCTGCGCCGCAAAATTCACTGCAGCGGCGCGATCATTGGCGCGGGCGCTTTGATAGGTATACCAGTCAGTCAGATTGAAAATACTTTGCTGCAAATTGAATCCCCACCCATGACTATTGATGCCGGGACGGAAACTGTGATCATCAGTGCGTAGGGTTTCCGTAATGCCAGTGACAGGATTGGTGAATGTCACATACTCGGAATCGGATAGACCCGAAGTCTGGCGAGTCGTAGAGCCGCCGATGCCGAAAGTCGGCAAAAAGGCAGAGCGGGACTGGTTGACCGTCTCGCGGTTGGCACGGTATTGCGCGCGAGCCTGTCTCAGGCTGGGGTCATTTTCCAGGGCCAGGTCGAGAATACTGACCAGGTCATCGGCTTTAACGACAGAAGTGCTGAGAAGACAACACAGTAAAACTCCAAGTTTTCTTGCAACGGATCCCATAGTGATAAACCTTTTTGAGAATGACCGGGTTAAGACCTGAAGAGGTAAACCGGTGGTAAAGCGGTTGGCAGTATCAAGGCAAGTCGGCATTCTACACAGTGTAACCATTAGTGACAAACTGATAAGTGCTGCCGCGACAGCCGGATTCAAATATCAGTTTAGACGCAAACAAGCGGCAAAGTGTTACCAGCTTTTGAGATTTCACGCCAGGCCCCTCGATAACACTTTTTTACTCGATAAGGCATAATGCCCCTCTACTGCAAGAAGGACCCGTCCATGAGTGCAACTCCTAATCAATTCCTCGACAACATTACCAGGCTGGATGAAAAAACCCGCAAACGTTTCCCCAACTCCAGCAAGATCTATGTGCCGGGAAGTCGGGATGATTTGCGCGTACCGATGCGTCAGATTGAATTGACTGACACCCTGACGGAAACCGGTCGGGAAAAGAATTTACCGCTGCAGGTTTATGATTCTTCTGGTATTTATACCGACTTACACGCAACTGTGGACCTAAGAAGGGGATTACAGCCGATCAGGGACAAATGGATCGCAGAGCGCGGCGATACCGAACAGCTGGGCAGTTTCAGTTCCGAATACGGGAAACTTCGGCAGGCGGATGTGACCACCGCGAATCTGCGCTTTGAACATTTGCGGGCGCCGCGGCGAGCACTAAGCGGCTGCAATGTCACGCAACTGCATTACGCGCGGAAAGGCATTATCACAGCGGAAATGGAATTCATCGCTATTCGTGAAAACATGCAGTTTCGACAGGCGCAGGCACATGGACAGCTGGGTACACAACATCCGGGCCAGGCATTCGGCGCGGCGATTCCGGGTGAGATTACACCAGAGTTCGTCCGTGCTGAAGTCGCCCGGGGCCGCGCGATTATTCCTGCCAATATCAACCACCCGGAAATCGAGCCGATGATCATCGGGCGTAATTTCCTGGTAAAAATCAATGCCAATATCGGTAACTCGGCGGTCACGTCCTCCATAGAAGAAGAAGTGGAAAAACTCACCTGGGCGGCCTGTTGGGGAGCAGACACGGTCATGG
>JBBDXV010000194.1:0-5205 GCA_040902165.1 Pseudohongiellaceae bacterium | reverse complement strand
ATCCGGCTCAGCTGGTAATCAATTCCATGGCACCGGCAGAAGTGGCTTCCATCATTGTTGATGAGGACAGTCACACAATGGATGTTGCCGTTGCCGAAGAAAATCTGGCTCAGGCTATTGGTCGGAATGGCCAGAACGTTCGACTCTCCAGTGAACTGACCGGCTGGGCCATCAATGTGATGAGCGAAGAAGATGCCGCTTCCAAACAGCAACAGGAAGCTGTCAGTTTTATCGAGCTGTTCAAGGAAAAGCTGGATGTTGATGAGGAAGTAGCGGAAGTGCTGGTCCAGGAAGGATTCACTTCACTGGAAGAGATCGCCTACGTTCCAATAGATGAAATTCTCGGTATTGAAGGCTTTGATGAAGAAATTGCCAATGAGCTTCGAAATCGCGCCAAAGATGCATTGCTGACCCAGGCGATTGCCTCGGAAGAGGGATTATCCAGCGCCAATATTGCGGATGATCTGCTGAACCTGGAAGGCATGGATGATGTGCTGGCGATATCACTTTCCAAAAAAGGCATCCTGACCATGGAAGATCTGGCAGAGCAATCGATTGACGAACTGATGGATATAGAAGGCATGGAAGAAATACGTGCCGGTAAGCTGATTATGGCAGCCCGCGCCCCATGGTTTGAGTAAAACCGAAACCAGACCGCGGTCAAAAGGTGATGCATGGCAGATGTAACAGTAAGTGAATTAGCCAACACTGTAGGTGTATCAGTAGACAAGCTTCTGTCCCAGATAAAGGAAGCCGGTCTGCCACATATCAGCGCGGGCGAGACTATCACCAATGACGAGAAAAACACCTTGCTGTTGTTCTTGCGGCGCAGTCATGGTGACAAGGATGCAACTGACAATGCTCCGCGCAAGATCACCTTGAAAAGAAAAACCATTGCTACTCTCAAATCTGCTCCGTCTCATGGTCGAACCAAAACTGTCAGCGTTGAGGTGCGGAAGAAACGCACCTATGTAAAACGCGGTGCCATGCCGGAAGACGTTACAGCGCCAGACGGTACAGAAGCGGGTGTGGAAGAGTTGCTGGATAAAAACCTGATTCCAGGTGTTGCCGGTGAGTCACCCGAATCTGCGGCAGCAGCAACTGCTGCTTCAGAGTCAGCCGAGGCGACCGGAAAAGAGGAAGTCAAAGCTGCCGTGCCGGTTCTTGACGCAGCCGTTGTTTCGCCAGCCGATGCCGCCCGTCCTGGAAAAATTGCTGTCAAGCGTCGTGGCAAGGAAGAAGACGAAGAAAAAGAAGTAGCCAAGAAGACTCACCTCAAGCACCGTGAAAAAGCCTTGCGACGCCAGGCCAAGCCGCGTCCCACTGCTGATGATTTTGTGTTGGCGGATGGAGAGTATGAGGAAGTTGAAGGGCATATGCGTCGACCGGGACGCAAATCCAGGCGAGAAAAGCAACACGGATTTGAAATGCCCACTGAATTTATTTCCCGTGAAGTTATTATCGGTGAGGCCAATACCCTGCCTGATCTGGCGGACAAGATGTCGGTCAAATCAGGCGAGATCGTCAAGGTGCTTTTCAAGATGGGGGTAATGGCCACCATCAATCAAATTCTTGACCAGGATACTGCCACGTTGCTGATTGAGGAATTTGGCCATACCGCCCGATTCGTTTCTGCTGATGCGATCGAAGAAAGTCTGTACGAGACATTGGCGCTCAAGGAAGGCAAGGAAGAGATAACCCGCGCTCCTGTGGTCACTGTTATGGGGCATGTCGACCACGGTAAGACATCACTGCTGGATTATATTAGGAAATCTACCGTAGCGGCGCACGAGGCCGGTGGTATCACCCAGCATATAGGTGCCTACCATGTCACTACCGAGCACGGCATGATAAGTTTCCTCGATACCCCGGGTCACGCAGCATTCAGTGCGATGCGGTCACGAGGTGCGAAGGCTACTGACGTGGTAATTCTGGTGGTGGCTGCTGATGACGGGGTCAAACCACAGACCGAGGAAGCAGTACAGCATGCCAAGGCGGCAAAAGTGCCCATAGTGGTGGCGATCAACAAGATCGACAAGGAAGGCGCCGATCCTGAAAGGGTCAAGAGTGAACTGTCGGCGCTGGACGTGATTCCGGACACCTGGGGTGGTGACACTCAATTTGTTGAAGTTTCCGCGCATACCGGCCAGGGGGTCAATGAACTTCTGGAGGCCGTGTTGTTGCAGGCTGAATTACTGGAACTCAAGGCTTTTATCGATGTGCCCGGCAATGGGGTAGTCATAGAGTCCCGTCTTGACAAGGGTCGTGGCCCGGTGGCGACTGTTCTGGTGCAGAACGGGACATTGAAATCCGGTGATATCGTGTTGGTCGGCCATGATTACGGACGTGTCCGCGCCCTGGTCGACGAGAACGGAGAACAGGTTCAGACCGCTGGCCCTTCTATTCCGGTCGAAATCCTCGGGCTCAACAATGTGCCTGAAGCAGGCGATGAATTTGTCGTGGTGGAAGACGAGAAAAAAGCCAGGGAAGTGGCTGAATTCCGCCGCAGCCGCCATCGCGATAGCCAACATGCATTGCAGAAAACCGGCAAACTGGAATCGATGTTTGCCGGGATCGGCAAGGAAGACAAGAAGATACTCAACGTTATTATCAAGGCTGATGTCAGAGGTTCGGTTGAAGCTATTGCTTCGTCGCTGGCCAAGATCGGTAATGATGAGGTAGAGATCAATGTAGTCGCTGCCGGAGTCGGCGGATTTTCTGAAACCGACGCACATCTCGCTATGACCTCCAATGCGATGTTGATAGGCTTCAACGTTCGTGCTGACAAACCGGCCAGGGATATGGTCGAAAGTGAAGGTCTGGAACTGCGATATTACAACGTGATCTATGACGTAATCGATGATGCCAAAAAGCTTCTCAGTGGCATGCTCAAGCCGGAGATGCGCGAGGAAATCGTCGGAATTGCGGAAGTGCGGGATGTATTCAATTCACCCAAATACGGCCAGATCGCCGGCAGCATGGTAATCGAAGGAACCGTATATCGCAGCAAACCGATTCGTGTTCTGCGCGACAATATTGTGATTTTCCAGGGTGAGTTGGAATCGTTGCGTCGCTTCAAGGATGATGCCAATGAAGTTCGAAACGGTATGGAGTGTGGCATCGGTGTCAAGAACTACACTGATGTGCGAGTCGGCGACAAGATTGAAGTCTATGAGACCAGGGAAGTCGCCCGCAGTTTGTAGGTTGCACGACGGGAAAAATTATGCCGGAAGCCTCACCACGTTTACAGCGAGTGGCAGACCAGATTCAGCGTGAACTGGCGATGCTGATACAACTGGAAGTCGATGATCCGCGTATCGGCATGGTTTCCATAACGGGTGTCGAGGTAAGCCGTGACCTGGCGCATGCGAATGTGTATGTCACGGTGATGAATTCAGGCGTCAAGGATGCCGAAAAAGGTGTGCTGGGGAAAGATGATGCGCTTGACCAGCTTGAGGTGGAGGAAAATCTCAAGGCACTGAACAAGGCCGCTGGTTATTTGCGGAGTCTGCTGGCAAAACGCCTGAGACTGCGAACTACGCCGAAGCTGCAGTTTCATTATGACAGCAGTGTTGTGCGCGGGCATAGACTGTCATCATTAATAGATGACGCCATTGCCGCCGACCAGGAATTTCATTCCTGACAAAGAGTGAACGGAGTGACACCGGGAAATATTGGTTGAACAAGCGCAAACAGAAAGGCAGGGCGGTCAACGGCATACTCGTTCTCGACAAGCCCGCAGGGCTGACTTCGAATGCCGCCTTGCAGGAAGTGAAGCGGATTTTCAATGCCGCCAAGGCCGGTCACACCGGGAGTCTGGATCCTCTGGCGACAGGAGTCCTGCCACTGTGTCTCGGCGAGGCGACCAAGATTTCACAGTTTCTGCTGGATGCGGACAAGCAGTATCGGGTTTCCATCAAACTGGGAATTCGTACTGATACCGGAGACGCAGAAGGATTGGTTGTCAGCGAGGGAGACCGTTCAAAGGTAACGACAGCGGTTCTGCGCCTCGCCCTGAAGGATTTTTTGGGTGAAATTGAGCAGCTGCCGCCCATGTACTCGGCGTTGAAGTATCAGGGCGTACCGCTTTACAAACTTGCCAGGCAAGGTGTCGTGGTAGAGCGGGAACTCAGGCGGGTAGTTATCCACGATATCAAACTGCTCGAACACAGGGATGATGTAGTGGAGCTGCAGATCAGTTGCAGCAAGGGAACCTATATAAGGACCTTGGCTGATGATCTGGGAGAAAAACTTGGTTGTGGCGCCCACGTAACAGTTTTAAGGCGAACGCAATCAGGTGCATTCACCGAGTCAGACTGCGTGACCCTTGAGTATCTGAGACAAGTCAGGGAAACCGCAGATGAAGAGGACGACTATTCAGGCATAGACAGGCTGTTGGTTGAAATGGATTTGGCGGTAGCCGGACTCCCGGAAGTAACATTGCCGGAATCGACGGCCCGATTTATCAAACAGGGGCAGCCGGTACTTGTACGCCATTTGCCAAGTGGAGGTCTGGTTAGACTTTATGAAGGGACCAGATTTATTGGCATTGGAGATATTCTGGACGATGGGCGCGTCGCCCCGCGTCGAATGATCGTGGAGTGAAGCTGCCCGTTTGGCGCAGACCGAGAATCACGAGAGCTAGCAGGGAACCAGGTAACTATAAATATGCGTGGTTATGCTGGGACAAATGGAACTTGTCAAACTTTTAATTAATCGCATATTCATTTGGAGATCAACATGGCTTTATCAGCAAATCAGAAAGAAGCAATCATCAAGGAATACGCTTTAAAGGAAGGCGATACCGGTTCCCCTGAAGTTCAGGTGGCGTTGCTTTCGGAAAATATCAATCAGCTGCAGGATCATTTCAAGGCGCACGAACACGACCACCATTCTCGTCGCGGATTGATCCGCATGGTCAACAGTCGCCGTAAACTGCTTGATTACCTCAAAGGGAAAGATTCCGAACGCTATGCTTCGCTAATCAAACGACTGGGACTGCGTCGTTAATTTTAAATTCGCCAGCACATCTGTTCTGCTGAAATGGGTCAGCAGAACGGCTACAAGGCAAGAATCAGGAAGAGATTATGTTTAATCCAGTAAGCAAGACTTTCCAGTATGGTGGCCAGAGTGTCACCCTGGAAACAGGAAAGATCGCAAGACAGGCGACCGGAGCTGTAGTTGTCACCATGGGTGAAACCCGGG
>JBBDXV010000193.1:3644-5254 GCA_040902165.1 Pseudohongiellaceae bacterium | reverse complement strand
GTCGATCAGACATTGCCGGATGCCACTGAGTTGTGGGTCAAACCCGACGACCTGACCCGTATCAATGATTTTGTGTTGAAACCCGAAGGCGCTTGCCTGGATGAGCTTTGCGTCCCGGTGCTGCAGGATCGTGACAGCGATTTGTATGTTACTCGGCAGGGACAGGGCTGGTTCAATGTCAGCGGTCTTGCCGACCGGCTGCAACAGGCACATGTAACAGATTACGACGATGGCGTCTGGAGTTTTGGCGTATTGCCGCTGGAGCGCCAGGCGTTTTTCCGCGTCGGTATGGCACCGGATTTTGAACTGCCAGACCGCGATGGCAATATCGTCAGACTCTCGGATTTTCGCGGCAAGAAGGTCTTGCTCCTGACCTGGGCCTCCTGGTGAGGCTGTCGACTTGACGTGCCCGTGTGGCAGTCCATTTACGACGAACTGAAGTCAGATACTTTCGAGATCATCTCAGCTGCACAGGATACCGGCGGCGAAGCTGCTGCCGGCCCGATCTTTGATGCTGCCAATGTCACCTATACAGCCCTTATTGATGTAAATCATCACATCAGTGCTCTGTACAATCTGGTGAATGTACCCTCCGGTGTCTGGATTGATGAGGAAGGACGCATCGTTCGAATCAACGAAGGGACTTATGCCGCCAGGCATCTGAACAATACCATCGGCACCGATGAGTACGTGCCGATCGTGCGTGACTGGGTCGCCAAAGGTGCGGAAAGCGAGTATGTCTGGGATCGCAGCAAGGTGACTGACAGTATCGTTCAGCGCACCGCGGATGCAGAGCGGGCGCAGCCGGCATTCCGGCTTGGCGGCTACTACTTTACCAATGGCAATGATGCCAAGGCCGAACAATACTGGACCATGGCTCAGGAGCTTGATCCTGACAGCTGGAACTATCTGCGACAGGATCTGCAATACGAAGATGGCGGATCAGCTGGTCCGGAATGGCGAGCGCGTCGACAAGCAGTTGAAGGCGCGGGAGGTTTTTATTATCGCTCGCTGGAAATAGGAACCCCGGTTCCTGCTGACAACTAAAAAGGGGACGGAGGGATTATTCTTTAACCAGTTTGCCGCCTGGGTCGACCACGGGACGCTTGTCCCAGCGGCCTGCCAAGTCTTGCTTCTAGTTGCGCATGAAATTGTGGCGAACCCACGGGCATGGAATAGTGCGCGGCTTTCCTGAAAGTTTTCACATCTTCATCTGTTAATCTTGAATTGAACAATTCCCTGTAGCTGGCTTGCCGGGTAAGTCGGTTCGAAGATAGTTCGAGATAATCTTCATGTGGAGTTATCAATTGATCGTTCTCACCCCAGGCGTTGGCGCCATAGCTTGACCAACGATATTCCGCTGGTTGCGACACCATCATTGCAGCTACCGGATTGAGTTCAATATAGCGGTAACATTTCAGGAGATATGTCCGCGACTCTACGGCACTGGCTTTGTGACGCCCTTCCCAAAGGGTTCCAGTTCTCAGGTAATTTTTGTTGATGTATTGCGCGTACCGACTGCATACGACTTTCATGAAATTGGAAATGCCTGTATCGCATTCCGGCGTGACCAGCAGATGCACGTGATTGGTCATCAGGCACCAGGCATG
>JBBDXV010000193.1:0-3544 GCA_040902165.1 Pseudohongiellaceae bacterium | reverse complement strand
TTATTGGCCGCGTTCGCTGGCAAGCTGATTCAGGTATGCCTGTTCGAGTCGTTCAACGGCAGCAAGGAAACCCTGCGGGTCGACGAAGGTATCGGGACTGTAGGCCTGACCCGGTACGAATTTGTCATGCAGGCCATACTGACTTCCGTGGGCAGCGACCCACACGTCGATTTGCAGTGCTTTTTGTTTGCGAAAGGTTGTTGCAAAGTCATCGGCAACCCCCGGATAGGTAGGGTCCACCACCAGCTGTTTGCCTGCATTGATAGTGCCCATATTGGCGATCAGCACGCGATAGTCCCGACCATTTTCCGGCACGGTCATCGTATAGCTTGAACTGCCCTGGGTGTGACCCGGGGTCTCCACCACAGTAAGACGAATATCGCCCAGCTCAATTATCTCTCCATCCCGAATGATCCTGTCTACCGTCACCGGCTTGAAGGATTCCCGACCGCCAAAATGCGGATCGCTGAATCCGCCGTCCTCCAGTATCGGTGCATCACCGGCGGTTGCCAGCAACAGTGCACCGGTAATCTCCTTGATTTCTGCCAGCGCTGCGGTGTGATCCCAATGAGCCTGCTGAATCAACAGAATTCTCACGTCCTCAAGCCGAAACCCCAGGGATGCAATGTTTTCCCGAATCATTCCGGTTGAGTCTTCGAGTCCGGTATTAATAAGAATATGGCCGGCATCTGAAGTGATCAGAAACACACCCAGATCATAGGTACCCACCGCATAGAGATTCCCGATGACCCTATGTCCGGGAAACGGCTGCGACCAGGCTTCCGATTGAGCCAGGGACGATGTGTAAAAAACCAGGGTGAACAGTGCAAGAATGACTGAA
Organism: Pseudohongiellaceae bacterium; assembly: GCA_040902165.1. Lineage (GTDB taxonomy): Bacteria > Pseudomonadota > Gammaproteobacteria > Pseudomonadales > Pseudohongiellaceae > NORP240. The sequence continues at coordinate 2,703 of JBBDXV010000193.1, read as the reverse complement.
ACAGCGTTGCGTTGAAGATTCATGACATACCTCTTTGACCTGTTGTTAAGGCGCCTTGCGGCAGGCCAAAGAATATAACTTTAACCCAGTCTGTTTGTTAACAGTTTTCGTACCGCCTGGAACCGGCAGATCAATCGAGTCCAGGCACAATGGCTACACTCCCAACCACGGTCGGACTGCCCGTTGGGAGAGTTCAATAAATACCCGCTGTCGGTTTGTTGACTGCAGTTACTTGCGAAAATAAGCAACGCCCGATTCAACCCCTCGCACCACCATTTTGGCCATGACCCAGAACGAAAGGCGTAGCCGCTGGGTCAAAGACAGACCTTCAGTGCGACGCAGAAATCCCATGCGCTTTGCCAGCGTTGGGCTGTCATCCAGCAAGGCAGCAAACCGGGTGGAAATTTTGGCCAGCAACCATACAGCGATTGCCAGAAAAATCAGCCCCGGTATCAGCGGCAGAATCAATCCGACCAGACCGATAAACAGAAGGCCGGCCACCAGCACCAGGCCAATAATTTTCCATGGCATTGGTATCGATTTAGACGTATTCTTCGTTGCGCTCAACATTGGAGTCCTCTTCAATTGACTGGGCAGTTACAAGCTTGATACGCAGAATCCGTGCCACAATTTAACGCATTGTATTTATTCAAAATTATTCGGATTACAAGAAGCTACTTCAACGCTCGTTAGTGAAATCCGATACAAATTAGTCAGGAAATCAATCCGGAGAGCATCCCATGGCTTCCCCAGCGTCATTGCTATTTCGTTTTTCTACTCGCTCCACACTAGTCGCCGCCCTGGCCGCTGCCGGAATGTCTGCCAGCCTTGCCCAAGCACCAATCGTACAGCCCGGTGCGCCAGGACAGCCCAGTCGACTGATCAGTGCTGAAGAGGCATCGAACCTCAATAGCCTGGAATTCGTGGAAGCGGATGTAAAGTTCATGCAAAGCATGATTGCTCACCACGAGCAGGCCATGCGTATGGCAGCCATGGTACCAGGTCGCAGTAACCGCGAAGCGGTTCGGGTCATGGCGCTGCGCATTGCGCTGTCCCAGGAAGATGAAATCAACATGATGCGGGAATGGCTGGAAGATCGCGTCCTGCCCGCATCAGACCCTATGGCGCATAGGGATCATGAGGGCCAGTTGATGCCTGGTATGCTGACCGAGGAGGAATTTACCGAACTCGATGCACTGAATAATGCACAGTTCGATACCCGGTTCCTGGAACTGATGATCAAGCATCACAACGGTGCTATTACCATGGTAGAGGACCTGCTGCGCAAGCAGGGCAGCGCACAGGATTCAGTCCTGTTTACCTTTACCTCCGATGTCACCTCGGACCAGCGCAGTGAAATCGAGCGCATGGATGCCATGCTGGTTGGCTTCAATCCTGATCCGCGCGTTAATTTGAAAGCCGGATTTCTTGATGCCGGTACTGCTGCCCTGAACATGCAGCTGGTCATGTCCCTGCCCAAACCAGATGGTTTCTTTGATCCGGACAATCCTCAGGGTCTGCCACTGCGACGCCTGCGCGAATTGCAGGAACAGACCCTGACACCGGATGCGAGCCAGGCGGCCAATGCGGCGCAGGTGAATCCGAATCGCGCCCCGGAAGTGGAGACCGACGAAGAGGAAGAAGATGAACAGGACGAACCACGTCCCGGACTGCTCAATTATGCCAATACCGATATGGTGTTTTCCGGCGATGTGCTGGTCGCAGGCAACTACCATGGCTTCAACGCTTACGACGTAAGCGATCCGCATAGGCCAGAATTGTTAAGCTCGGTGGTTTGTCCGGGTGGTCAGGGCGACGTGTCCATCATGGGTAATCTGTTGATCATGTCGGTGGAACAGACGCGTGGACGAATGGATTGTGGACTGCAGGGCGTGGCAGATCCCGTGAGCGGCGACCGCTTTCGCGGTATTCGCATTTTTGATATCAGCGATTTCCGCATGCCATTACAGGTCGGTGCTGTGCAGACCTGCCGTGGATCTCACACGCATACTGTGGTCACTGATCCTGATGATGAAGGCAATATCTATGTCTACGGTTCCGGTACAGCCGGTGTTCGGCCGGAAGAGGAAATGGGCGATTGTTCCAATGAATCACCTTTTGAGAATCCTGAGTCGGCGCTGTTCAGAATTGATGTGATTCAGATACCAGTGGCACGGCCGCAGGATGCGCAGGTGGTCAATCGTCCCTTTATTTTCTCCGATCCCAATTCCGGAGTGCTGGCCGGCCTGTGGGAGGGTGGCGACCATGGCCCGGGAACCCAGTCCACCAGTGAAACCAATCAATGTCACGACATCACCGCCTACCCGGAAATCGGCCTGGCGGCCGGCGCCTGTTCCGGCAACGGTATTCTGCTGGACATCTCTGACCCGATTAATCCAAAACGGCTGGATCAGGTAATTGATACCGGTTTTGCCTATTGGCATTCAGCGACTTTCAACAACGACGGCACCAAGGTGATCTTCACTGACGAATGGGGCGGCGGTTCGCGACCCCGTTGTCGCTCGTTTGATCCGATAAACTGGGGCGCAGATGCCATATACGATCTGGTAGACGGGCGGCTGCAATACCGCAGTCATTTCAAGATGCCTGCACCGCAGACGGAACAGGAGAACTGTGTCGCGCACAACGGTTCACTGATTCCGGTACCAGGGCGCGACATCCTGGTGCAGGCCTGGTATCAGG
>JBBDXV010000192.1:0-5257 GCA_040902165.1 Pseudohongiellaceae bacterium | reverse complement strand
TCGTCACGGAGCATTCCTTGCTACTGAAAAAGCCTTGCGTTTACAATAGCCGCCCACGTGGCTTTGTCTCTGCAAAGACACAGACCTGCAGACCGCATAACGCGGGCCAGTTATCCACAGTAACCGCCTGGCTGTGGACATCTGTAAAAGAATATTACTTATAACTGATAAGAAGAGAAGAAGTACGCCACATGACTATTTATTCCTATTGCCGTTTTTCTGAACTGGAGCGCCGGGAGGCCGAAGGTGGTCTGGTTGCGATACTGGAACCTGAGCTTCTGGCTATTCAAACCTATTGCCTGGGCCGACAGTGGTATCTCACTGAAGCCATGAAAGATCTGGATGTCCCCTGGAATGTGGATTTTGCCAGACGTGATAACGGTGCACGTTTGTTATCCATGTTGCGTGCCGGTGATGTGCTGCTGAGCAGCAGCCTGGAGCGCATCTTCAGTTCCTGTCACGATGCAGTAAGTACCATCTCCCGCCTGAAAGACCTCGGCGTGCAAATGCATATCGCACAACTGGGTGGAGACGTGACTGACTCTTTGTTCAATGTGAACTTCGAGCGTGTCGCGAAAATGTTTTCGGCGCTGGAACGACGCAAGGCGGCCGAGCGTATAAAAGGCGTCAAGCAGAAGCAGCGCCTGCAGGGACGCTATCTGGGAGGAAGCCGGCCGTTTGGCTATATGATTCATGAAAACGGGCGACTCATTGAGAACCCCATGGAGCAGCGAGTGCTGAAAAAGATCATGGTGTTGAAACGCCAGGGCAAATCCCTGCGGGCAATTTCCAGCGAGGTCAGCACGCCCATCATGCCCATCAGTTTCAAAACCGTGCAAAGATTGCTGCAGCGTAACGGGGAACTGCAGTAGAGTCCGGTTTGGCAGTCTGTCTCCAAGCCCGGATTAGGGCGGGTCTTTAGCTATGTTCACGCCGCTGTCCCTGTTCATCGGATTGCGCTATACCCGGGCGCGCAAACGCAGCGCGCTGGTCTCCTTCGTTTCCGTCGTCTCCATGCTTGGCATTGCCCTTGGGGTATTGTCGATGATTATCGTGTTGTCGGTAATCAATGGCTCCACCACGATCATGCGCAATGAAACACTTAAATCAGTGCCCCACGTAGTCGTTTCGTCCGCCGCGGGATTGACTGACTGGCCGGCACTGGTGTCGACCGCCATGGACCATCCTCGCGTTATCGCCGCCGCGCCTTTTGTCGAGGGCGAAGCCTGGATTCGTTACCAGGGTCAAGACCGGTTTATTCGCCTGCGCGGGGTAGACCCGCAGCTGGAAGCGGCAGTTTCCGAGGCCGGTGGCAGTCAACTGACCTCGTCACTGAAGAGTCTGGGAGAAATGCATAACGGTCTGCTGATCGGCGCACGTCTGGCCGCAGAGCTGGGAATTTATCGAAGCGAGTCAGTCAGCATTACCTCCCTGGGAAGCCTGCTCGGTCGCCGCCTGGCCGAAGCACGCAGCTTTAGCGTACTGGGGACAGCGGATTTTGGTTTCTATGGTAATGAAGATATCGCCGTGATCAGCATTGACAGTGCGCAGCGACTGCTTGGGACCGCTGCCACAGTGCAGTTGCGTCTCAGGGTCGATGATGTCTTCAATGCCGGCAACATTGCCGCTGCAGTATTCGACGGTGTCGGCAGTGAAATCCTGAACATCGTCCCCTGGACTGAAAGTCAACAGACTCTGTTTGACGCGCTGCGTATGGAGAAGATTCTCACCGGTTTCATGTTGCTGATGATTGTCATCATCGGTGCTGTCAATATCGTTTCAACCCTGGTGATGGTGGTGGCGGACAAGGGGTCGGATATTGCCATCCTGCGCACCATGGGTGCCGGCAAAGGCATGGTAATGACCATTTTCATGGTCCAGGGATTCGTAGCAGGGTTGTTAGGAACAGTCACGGGCATGGTGCTGGGCGTGCTCGGCGCTTTAAACCTGAATAGCCTGAGTCGCGCGTTTGAGAGTCTCATCAACCGGGTCTTCGTGCCGGATTCCATCTATATGATTTCCTACCTGCAGTCCGAATTGCAGCTGCAGGATGTCGTGACAATCGGGCTTGCCGCATTGCTGATCAGTCTGCTGGCAACGCTTTACCCGGCCTGGCGGGCTTCCCGTGTGCAGCCAGCTGAAGTCCTGCGTTACGAGTAAGCCTGTCTATGTCGTCTGCACAACAGAATCAACCGGTTATTGAGTGTCGCCACCTGGGAAAGATCTATACCCAGGGACCGCAGCGCGTGGAAGTGTTGACCGACGTAAACCTGAAGGTAATGCCGGGCGAACGGATCGCCATCGTTGGCAGTTCAGGCTCCGGCAAGACCACCTTGCTGAACCTGCTTGGCGGCCTCGATCTTCCCAGCAGTGGGGAGGTGCTGGTGGCCGGTCGTGACGCAGCCAGCCTGAATGAAACCGAACGTGGCCAGTTGCGCAACCGGTTTCTCGGCTTCGTCTATCAGTTTCATCACCTGCTGGGAGAATTTACCGCGCTGGAAAATGTTTGCATGCCCTTGTTGATTGCGCGTCAGAATGTGACCGCAGCAAAGCAAAGTGCTTCTGAAATGCTCGCACGGGTGGGGCTGCAACACCGGCTGGAACATAAACCGTCAGAGCTGTCAGGCGGAGAGCGCCAGCGCGTCGCGATCGCCAGGGCACTGGTGAGCAAACCCCGCTGTGTCTTGCTGGATGAACCGACCGGCAATCTGGACCGCCATACCGCCGAAGAAATTCACCGGCTTATGGTGGTGTTGAACCAGAGCCTGGCAACCAGTTTCATCGTTGTAACCCACGATGAGTCCCTGGCCGCAACCATGGACCGAAGGTTGTTGTTACGGGACGGCAGGTTGCTGGATTATGCGTAATCCCGATTCATTTTCATTTGCTGTCCGCGTCGCCGCACGCTATGTCAGCATGGGCAAGCGCAGCCAGCTGGTGTCGTTCATGTCTGCCATCTCGATCTTTGGTCTGGCACTGGGAATCATGATGCTGATTACCGTACTGTCGGTGATGAACGGTTTTGACCGTGAAGTCAGGGAAAATGTGCTGGGAATTATTCCGCATCTCAATGTCGCTACTGACGAACTCTACAGTGCGGAAAACTGGGATGAGATTGAACAACTGCTGCTGGCACATCCGTCGGTGCGGGCGACCGCGCCTTTGATTGAACGAACCGGTGTAATAGCCCGTGGTGACTTCAGTCAGGGAGTACTGGTCAATGGCGTCGACGCGCAACGCGAAGCGGATTTTTCGCGGCTTTCGCGGTTTATGCTCGACGGTTCCCTGTCTGCATTGGCGGCCGAGCGCTGGGGTGTGGTGCTGGGATCGACTTTGGCGCAGCAGCTCGATGTAGGCCTTGGTGATCAGGTGGACCTTTTTTCCCTGCATGTTTCCATCAATCCACTGACACCGCTGCCGTCGTTCCGGGCTTTTACCGTGACCGGAATCTATCGGGTAGGTACCCAGGAGCTGGACCGGAATCTGGCCATCATCAACATCGATGCAGCACGAATCCTGTTTCGTCTGCGCTCGCCCTATACCTCAATGCGGGTACAGCTTGGGGATGTATTGCAGGCGAACCAGGTGCGCCGGGATCTGCTTGGGCAATTACCGGGCGAAATGACCGTGACCAGCTGGACCCAGCTGTTTGGCAGCATCTATGAGAACATCCGGTTTTCCCGCACCATCGTCGGTCTGATGCTGTGGTTGCTGATTGCGGTAGCGGCGTTCAATCTGGTAGTAAGCCTGATAATGATAGTGAGGGATAAACAGGGTGATATTGCTATCCTGCGCACGCTTGGCGCACATCCCGGCACTATCAACCGGATCTTCATGCTGCAGGGGCTGATGGTGGGCGTGGCTGGCATTGCGATTGGGCTGGTCCTCGGAGTTGCCGCTTCGCTGTGGGTAGGGGATCTTGCGCGTCTGATCGAGTCTGTCTGGGACGTGCAGATTCTGAATGCGGAAGTGTATCCAATCGATTTTCTGCCCTCGCAGATACTGCTTTCTGATCTGCTGAGTGTTGCTGCCGGCGTGCTGGTCCTGTCCCTGCTGGCGACTATCTATCCGGCGCGACGTGCGGCCGCGATTCAACCTGCGGAAGCCCTGCGACTGGAATAGATCCGGCGGATTCTTTGCAGCTTTTGTCATTCCTGGACTAGATTTGTCTGCAAGCTGCTTGCGGACATTTCTTCATGCGAACAGGGATGATCGCGTTCTGCCTGGGCGTTACCATCACGACCTTTTTCCCGCGACTGCCTCCCTGGGAGCCGTTGCTGGTCATGGCGCTGCCGTGTCTGGGATTCACCTGCTGGTTCCGACACCGGGATCGTAAACTGACTGCCGGGTTATTTTTACTGAGCGGCTGGTTTCTGTGCGGCCTGGCCTGGCATGCCTGGTGGGGCGACCTGCAATTACAGAAGCGCTTGCCGCTGACTCTGGAAGGCGAAGACATACTGGTGATTGGGCGCATTACCAGCCTGCCTGAGGTTGCGGATCGTCTGCAGCAGTTTCATTTTGAAGTACAGCAATCCAGTGTCGCGTTTTCGCCGCGCAGGCTGCTGCTGAACTATTATGGAGATGCTCCCCTGGAGGCCGGGCAACAATGGCAGTTTCGTGTGCGTCTCAATCGTCCACACGGTTTTTACAATCCAGGGGGATTTGATTACGAAGCCTGGCTGCTGCAGCAGGGTATTCATGCCAAAGGTTATGTGCGCGGCAGCAGTCTCAACCGCTTGCTTGATGACGGTGGCCTGCGGCTGCAAAAGCTGCGCTTTGAGCTGAGAGAAAAACTGCTGGATGCAACCGCCGATCTCGCCCACGGCAATGTCATTCTCGCCCTGGCCCTGGGTGACCGCAGCGGCATTGGCACTGAAGAATGGGAGATCTACACCCGTACTGGAACCAATCATCTGGTCGTGGTTTCCGGTTTACATGTAGGGTTTATCAGCGCGCTGGCATTTTTGCTGGTCAATCGACTGTGGCGAACCAGCGCCCAACTTTGTCTGCGATTGCCGGCGCAACTGGCGGGCGCCGGTGCTGCTGTGGCAGGCAGTCTTGGCTACAGCCTGCTGGCTGGATTCTCGCTGCCGACCCAACGCGCGTTTATCATGGTTGCAGTCTTCATGCTGCTGCGCTTTTTCCGACGCACTCCGCCGCTGTCTTTTTCTTTTCTGACCGCGCTGACATTTGTGTTGTTGTTGAACCCGGTGGCACCGGTCGCTGCCGGATTCTGGTTATCCTTTATTGCTGTGGC
>JBBDXV010000191.1:3455-5273 GCA_040902165.1 Pseudohongiellaceae bacterium | reverse complement strand
CAGCGTTGTCAAAAGCTGCTGGTCGAATTCAGTGATCGATCCAGAGTCGCGAAACAGAATATTTTCAATTTGGAATTCAATGACAGGGATTTTGATCTGACGCTCTGTTTCAGATTACTCCATCACTTTGAAGATCGCACAACACAGGTTCAACTTGTTCGTGAGCTTTGCAGAGTAACAGACCGTTATGTGATGATTTCCTATTTTTCCACTTACTCGGTAACCGCTTTGCGGCGCAGATTGAGAAAGTTTTTCCGCAACAAGCCCGTCAAGCAGAATCCAACTCCATTGAACGAGCTTGTGCGGATGTTTACTGACCAGGGTTTTGTTTTGAAAAAAAAGATCAAACGATCAGGGTTTGTGCATTCCCTACAATTGGCAGTGTTTGAACGTATTCAGACTTCCTGACTCACCAGCCATAAGCTGAAGACAGCAGCGCATAAGTAGTCTGGATCTGCGCTGCCCAATAAATGACGAAAAACACGACAACAGTCACCGATATGGCGACTGCGGACAATTGTTTGTCATCCATTTTCTTTTTGGTTTTACCATCGTTGCGTGCGTTGTTCATTGCAATCTCCTGCCCTGACTCCAGTAATAACAGCTATAAATTTTCTGCGGGCACCAGGAACCTAGCTGCCGGCAAATCCAATCCAGCGACCAGTAGCCGCGACAGTCACCCATAGCATCATTGAAGAAGTTGCAACGAGCCTGATTACAGTCGGGTTGATCTCGTCAATATTACCTTTCAATAGCGGGCGCTTTACAAAGAAGACGAACAGGATCCCGGTCGCCAGTGCGAGCATCTTGTACCAGAATACCGGCAACCAGTAAATCTTCCCGGCTACCCCACAGGCCATGAATATGCCGGTGGCCAGGACCACAATCAGCGCCCAGACAAATACCTTGTGCGCCTTGTCGAGCACTTCCTGTGCCGGGATATCCTTGAATCCCCAGCCCAGCAGGCGAAAATCAGACACGAACACTGCACCGCCTATCAAGGCCATGGCAAGCAGATGGAAAGCCTCTACAACGGCGAATACTGCACCCCAGGTCTTTCCGATTACGCCAAACGGTGTAGTTTCCATCCACAAGAACACATCGTACAACTCAACCCACACTGCACGGCGCATCCCGGTAAACGAAAAAATCAATACAATCAAAATCAGAGCAACGACCGTAATCGTGCGCTGGTAGGAGCCTAATACTGAAGCAGATGATGACGACATAATTGATTCCTTGATTCTATTTTAGCGCTCAGACTGCCTGCGAAAATTCTGCCGATTAAAAATGGGTTTGACCGGGAACACAACCGGATAGAACCTGCACAAATCCCTCCTGTGTGTACTCGCAGTCAAACCAGTCATAAGCGATCAATCGGCCGGATATCACAATCAGTATCCAGAAACCGAGTGATAATGAGGCGCCAATTTGCAGCGCCTTCGGCGCCTTGATATTGCGATCCCAGCTGCCATTGGCTTTCATCAGGTTTCGGTGGAACAGAAAAGCGTTTATCGCCGCCGCAAATAACAGCACCAGCTTGATGCGAAACCAGAGACTCTGCGTATTACGTACAGGAACTGCATAATAGAGCGTAATACCGGTAATCACCATAATGCCAAAGCCGATCAACATGGGCAGGTTCAAGCGGTTGGCAATCGTAGTAGCGGGAACGTTGGGAAAAGCCAATCCGAGCATTCGAAGATCTATCAGGAACAACATGCCCAGGCACAACATCAGCGTTAAAACGTGTGTGGACTCAATCCAGTTATACATGTAATAGGATTCATGCAGCAACGTACTGGTTTCGAACGTGTC
>JBBDXV010000191.1:2269-3355 GCA_040902165.1 Pseudohongiellaceae bacterium | reverse complement strand
AACCGTTAATCTTTTGTTTCCGAAACTCTGATGGAGTGACCCCCACTATTTCCCGGAAGGCATTGTTGAATGGCGTAATCGACTGGTATCCCACAGTAAGTGCTATGGTTAATACCGGTACATTCTGGTTCCTGGGATCGGCAAGCGCATCACAGGCATCTTCTATTCGGTATTTGTGCAGCATCGCGTTGAAATTGCGAAATCCAAGGGTCTTGTGAATAAAAGCCCGCAATCGGTATTCCGGGATACTGAGTTTTCTGGCAAGACTGGCAATTGTCAGACCCGCTTCCCGATACAGCTTTCCTTCCTTGAATGCCTGATGAAATCCGTCTTTGTCAAAAGTAGTTACCACTTCAACTGCCGGTTCTTCAGTCAATTCCGCTACTTTGCGTATTACTTTACTCAAAGACAGATAATTTACTTGCATGGTTATTACCACCATGCCTAGAGCCAGTAAGGCAATCACATAGACAATCACGGCTTGTGCCTGCCCATCATTCATTGAGCCGAACGGAAGCAGAAAATTTTCCACCAGGACCACAGTAAAGATGAGTCCGCCCTGTATACCTATAACTACCCAACGCCATGCACGGCGGTCTTCGACAAGATCGGCTCGCCAACCATTGATAGTCCAGTAAACCGCTGCACCGGCAAAGACCAGTTGTAAAAGGTCCATACTGGTGAACATCAAACCAAGCGTCTCAATTGCAGATTCATTGCCCTGCAGGTTCGACAGGGGATCGAAAAGGGAGAATGTCGCTTCGACTAAAAGCTGAACACCAAACAGAATTGAAAGCAGCAACGGAAAATGGCGACTCTCCTGAAATACCTGAAAACAATAGAGCATGAAGAGACCGGGGATAGCCGCCGTCCCCACATCAATCAGAAAACCCCAGCCACTCAGATCAATGCGAAAATCCGGGTGAATATGTGGTGCCGACATACCATTAACTATGTACAGCACTACAAAGACTGCCATTACAGCGAAGATACGGGAACTTGATCCCTTTGGTTCAGCTTTTAAATATCCGATCGCCAGCAAAAACACAGACAAAATTGAAACCAGCTGAGCGGCAAACAACAGCA
>JBBDXV010000191.1:0-2169 GCA_040902165.1 Pseudohongiellaceae bacterium | reverse complement strand
CGATGATGCGGGACGTTACCTTATTCCAGACCTTCCTGAAGCGTCCTACGAAGTCTGGGTCCGAGGCTACGACCTGCTTGACTCAGCCCGGAACAATGCCAGACCGGGCCAACTGATCGATATTTCCGTAACTCAGGCGCCTACTGATCTGGAGGCGGCACAGGTTTACCCGGCAGCTTATTGGTACGCGATGATGGACCTGCCGGACAGTTCTGAACTGACACAACTGGAAGGTGGAATCGAGGCGTATTTAACCTTTATGAAGAATATGGGCTGTATTGGTTGCCACCAGCTGGGCAACGAAGCAACCCGTACCTTGCCGGAAAGTTTGGGTGCATTTGAGACCCATGAAGAAGCCTGGGTGCGACGGGTTTCGTCAGGTCAGGCAGGCGGCAATATGCTGGGGCAACTGACCGGACGCCTGCAAAGCATCCCATTCAAATATCTTGCCGACTGGACGCGCAGAGTAGCCGCCGGGGAATCGCCGTTACAAAAACCGGACCGACCCACTGGCCTTGAACGCAATACAGTAATAACGGTGCGTGACTGGTCCAACCCCAAGGTCTATATGCACGACCTTTCCGGCACCGATCGACGTGACCCCAGGGTAAACGCCTATGGTCCCCTGTATGGCGCACCGGAACTGAGCACCGATGAATTTCCGGTGTTGTATCCACTGAGCAACACCACCGAAGTGATCAATGCCCCGGTACGCGATGAGGATACCCCCAGCACAGGCGACACAGCCGTGACTGCTCCCTCACCCTATTGGGGTGACGAGGTTATCTGGAACAGCCAGGCAAATGCCCATAACCCCATGCTGGATCAGGATGGCCGGGTCTGGTACACAGCTGCGGTTCGCGCACCGGCAAACCCGGACTTTTGCCGCAGCGGCTCCGATCACCCGTCGGCACAGAGGTTTCCACTGGAACGGGCCGGCCGCCACCTGGCCGTTTACGAACCGGATACCGGGGAATACAAGTTCGTCGACACCTGTTACAGCACCCACCACCTGCAATTCGCTTATGACGATGAAAATACCTTGTGGACCAGTGGTGGCGGACCCGTCATCGGTTGGCTAAAAACCAATGAGTTCCTGGCTACTGGTGATGCGGCCGCCGCCCAGGGATGGTCCCCGCTGATACTCGACACCAATGGCAACGGTCAGGTCGATGCGTGGATTGAACCGGGAGAAGCACCGGATCCGATAAAGGATACGAGGGTCAACGCAGGGTTTTACGCGGTGATGCCGAACCCGGCTGACGGCTCAATCTGGGGCTCCAATGCTTTCGGATATCCGGGAGCAATTGTCAGATTTGATCCCGCCACCGGATTGGGAGAACGCTTCAACGTACCCATGCCTGGCTATGGATCACGCGGCGCTGACATCGACAGCAATGGAATCGTATGGGTATCGTTGGGCAGTGGCCATCTTGGCGCCTTCGACCGGCGTCTTTGCCGCGGTCCACTTAATGGCCCCGATGCAACGGGTGATCATTGCCCTGAAGGCTGGAGTTTTCATCGGCTGCCGGGTCCAGGATTTCCCGAAAGGCCGGAGGAAAGCGTGGAGTCGAGTTACTACACCTGGGTTGATCAGCACGACACCCTGGGCCTGGGACAAGATGTGCCGATTGCTACCGGTAATCTTTTCGATGGCGTGCATGCTCTGGTAGACGGGGAATTTGTCACCCTCAGGGTGCCCTACCCGCTGGGTTTCTACACCAAGGGATTTGAAGGCCGCATAGATGACCCGGCGACAGGCTGGAAAGGGCGCGGTTTATGGGTACCCAGTGGCGACCGTACTCCCTGGCTCAAAGAGGGTGGCCAGGGCAGTAAACCTTTGGTAGTTCATATGCAGATGCGACCTGACCCGCTGGCAAAGTGACTTGACCTTTCAGGCTCTGATCAAGCTGGCGTCGCGGGCGTGGCGATAGTCCATCCAGATCAGAAACTGCAACCCGAATAACAATGAGGCTGCCAACAGATGGGTGGGCTGGACCAATGCAGGCATGCCCAGATGGCCCAGGGTCGCTCCGGATAAAACTGCAAGCCCGATAACTGCAATCATTGCCAGGGTAAATCGGGTAAGACTGTGGTGCCAGCCTATTGAGCGAACCAGCAGCCAGGCAAGCCAGAGATTACTGAACAATACCAACGCAGAAAAACTTC
>JBBDXV010000190.1:0-5296 GCA_040902165.1 Pseudohongiellaceae bacterium | reverse complement strand
GCACAGGCTCTGGTGAGTTCATCTTCCCATAAAAAGACCGTAATGAAGGATACCGTAATGACAACAAGATCGCACCTTCTGTTGCTTCAAGCTTGTGTTCTTTTCTGCGTGACCAGTTTCCCCTACGACGCCCTTGGGCAGAACGCCGACGCTGCGTTACTGGCAAACTGGGTAGCACTGGATGCGCCTACCGGTCACGAGCATCTGGCAACTGCACCATTGCAGGCCCTATATGCCAATTGGCAGCATGATCGTTACGGTAATCTTGTGCGGTGAGTAATCCTGACGCGCTAATGGAACGGGGGACGGTTGCTGAGGCCACCGGCTTACTCACAGCGCTTGCCCAAAACTGTGAATCCGGCGGCGGCGCTGCCGAAGTGGCAACCAGCGCCCGTCCAGAATCCAGTGACCAATGCAAATCCCGAGCGTTGGGGCACCGCGCCTGATGCAGACCGTCTGCAAGCGATTGAGCAGAGGCTTGATGTGCTGGCTGAAACCTACGCGGTGCGCGCCACGAAGGACCAGTGCGACGGCTGGTGCGGGAGGCATTGCCACAATGGGCACAGGAGCAAGCGATCTTTTAACTCGTTGGGAATTAAGTAACTTGACCGAATCGAACGATTCGACAAAATTAACTGAAAACTGGGGAGTAATATCATGCAATCTTTTACAGCCGATGAAGCCAAAGCCCGCTTCGGAGAATTTCTGGATCGCGCCCAACGCGAGCCAGTTCAAGTGTTGCGCCATGATCGTGTCGTGGGGGTGATGGTCAGCGCCGAAGACTACGAAGCTATGCGTACTTTTTATGCCGACAGGCTCCGCAATACCTTGCGCTCCAGTGCGGCTGACGCCGCCGCAGCCGGCATGACCGAGGCCAGGTTGAACGAGTTGCTGGCGGATGAAAGCTGAAGCAAGCCTGCCTGCAAGCTATGCGAAAGTCGTGATCGACTCCAATGTGCTGATCAGTGCCGCGCTGCTGCCGCAGAGCGTACCGGCGATGCTGCTGGATCGTTTATTGACAGTTGAGCACCCGCACCTACTCGCGCGACAGCACGGACGATGTTTTTGTTCACACCGCACAGGCTGCCAAAGTCAGCCGTCTGATCACAGGAGATCAAGATTTGCTTGAATTGCTGCAGCTTGAATCATTGCGAATCCTGAATCCGCGTGCCGCATTGGATGAAATAGAGGAAAGTAAACCGGGATAGCCAAAGCAAAGAAGGCTGCACAATCGCGACAAGCCTCGCCACTGGATTCTCCTGTTGGGAACAAATGCAAAACGTACCCAAGCAGGTGACGCCGGGCAGGCATACTGATTGGTGGAAAATAAATCTGTCCCGTTTTTATTTAATATGCACAATCGCCTCATAAGGCACATGCCAGATATCCAGGCTGCCAAAACCGCCGGCGCGCTGGGAATCGAAATAGAACGTCGCGAAGTCCGGCGAGAATGCCGGACAACGGTCATTGGCTTCGGTATTTACCAGCGGACCAAGGTTATGCAGTGGTCCCCAAATTCCTTGTGCATCTTTGGTGCTGACAAAAATATCCTCATTGCCATAACCGTTGTCCCTGGTGGACGTCACATAGAGTGACTGCCCATCGCGGGATGGCAGTGAATGGTGTTCCCTCGCCGTGCTGTTGATGTTGGAGCCAAGATTCACCGCCTCTTTCCAGACACCGTTCACCTTCGTCGAGGTCCAGATATCATCGCGTCCGAAACCGCCGGGGCGCGTGGATGTCCAGTAGGCGATTTCCCAGTTCTCACCGGCGAAATATATGCAATGATCCATCTCCGGTGAATTAATGGGCGCGCCCATATTGACCGGTTCGCTCCACTGCCCATTCACCAGATTGCTCACCCAGATGTCGTGCCCGCCCTCACCGCCCGGCCGATCGCTCATGATGTACAACTGTTGCCCATCCGGCGATAGCAGCGGTTCCACTTCCAGATACTCTGCACTGCTGACCGCCTCGACAATCTGCGGCTCCGACCAGCCGTCACCTTCTCGCGTCGTCACGCAAATATCGCTGCCTACTCTGCCCTGCCGGTCAAAGCAGTTGAAATACATGGTCTGGCCATCTGCGCTGAATGTGGGCTCCGCATCCCGCGCCGCAGTATTGATCACCGGGCCCATGTTGACTGCGACGAATGCATTGGTTCCGTCGCTCTGCGCAAACGCGCTTGCTGCGATCAGCAAGGAATAACATAGGCCGATTACTTTATTGCAGAATCTCGTGCTCATGGAATGGTGCTCCGGATAATGGGTGTTGTGAATAGAAGATATAGAAGTTGCTACCCAATTAATTTCATTCCAGCCATTTTCGCGGCGTTCCGGTCAAAGGTCGCCACATAGTCACAGCCCGCGGCGCTGGCAAGACTTGCGATCATGCAATCGGCAAAGTCAGCCTTGCCGCTGGAAAACATGCGTAAGGCTTGCCAGACTGTGTCGGACTGCTCGATGATCAATTCGCGATTACGCAGCAGCGTTTCCACTACCTCTACCAATTGCTCTCGGCTGGCCTGATACGCGCCTTGCAACACCCAGACCAATTCCACCAGTACAATCACTGTTATGTAACCTGGACTCTCGGGGCTTAGCGCTTCTATCAGTGTGCTCGCTTTTTTCGCCTGCACAGCATCGTCCTGCGTGATGTAGCGGACGAGGACATTGGTATCCAGCCCGATCATTTGCTGCGCGCCTTGTTGCGCGAACCACTTTTCCGCAAACCACTTTTCGGTAAACCACTATTGGCACCCTGCCGCGCAATGACGACGTTCATCTGCGCAATCGACACCGGCCTGGCGTTTTTGCCCACCAGATGTTTGAGGTCAGCCACCGTTTTGCTGGCCGGAACAATCGCAAACTTGCCCGCACCGTCTTCGATGAAGTCGACACGATCGCCTGCGCCAACCCCGAGGGCGGCGCGCACTTTGGCCGGAATAGTGATCTGGCCTTTCGATGTCAGGGTTGCAATAGTCATGGTTGCCTTCCTTAAATTAGTTTTCCTTACTTTATAGAAAGGAAGTTAAGGTGTCAAACTTGCGCCAACATCTGTTACCTCGGCACCAGTCGCTTGAGCTCCTCTACCCAGTTCTGGACAACGATGATCTGGCGCGAAGACTGTTCCTGCTCCGCACTGACAACTGCTTTGATCGCCAGAAACTGCTGACCGTCCAATGACACATCATATTCGCGACCTTGAGCGGTTGTGTAATAGGGCCAGTCGAGAAGTGCCGTGCGGCTGCCGAAAGCAAAGGTTGCTCCATCGGTTTGCACCGACACCACCATTAGCTGTGGAGTACCTGAACCTGGCTGTAGGTAGAACAATTCACTGCCATCGCGTGACCACAGCGGCTTGATCCCACCGGCGTTTGATACCTGCACCTTGTCGTCATCGACATTCGGAAAGGGCCGGACATAGATCTCACCGCTGCCCGACTCGTTCGATTGATAGGCCATCCAGCGCCCGTTCGGGGACAGTTCGGCATTGCGCTCTGTGTAAGCCTCCTGCAACAGTCCGACCGGTTCAACCTCCGCATTGAGACTCAGCATGAGGAGGTCGTCGCCAGATGAAGTCGTGCTCACGTTGCGAAACACCAGCTCCTGCCCGGAGGCTGAGAAGAAGTAGGGACTAATACCATCGAAGTCGGGCTGGCTTGTCAGCAGGGTGGTAGTTTGTCCGGTATTATTGGCGGCCCGCAGGGTAATCGAGCTCGTTGTACTCTCCCGGAAGGCGATGCTGGTGCCGTCCACCGTCCAGACCGGGTACTGTCCACCAGCACTGCCAGTGCTTAAACGCATGCGGGTCTGCGCGGCGAAGTCCCAGATCCAGATATCGTTAGCGGTGTTCCGGTCATCGAGCGCCACTCGTAGGCCATTGGGTGAGATTCGAGGATAAAAATAATTACTGGGTTCGATCGGTATTGCAGTTTCACCCCCGCTGCGATCCACCCAGACGAGTGTGCGCAACTCACCCTGCGCAGTGCCCTCGAGATAGAACAGGGAACCGTCGGCGGTGATGCCATAGTTCGCTGCATCGGTAAGAGTCCCTCGCATCACACCCTCTACCACCGGCACTGCGCCGCCGCTGACCGAAAGGGTAGCCATATCAAAAGCGATAGCAAACAGATTGCCACCAAGGGCATAGATCAAGTGTCCGGTAGCAACATAGTGCGCGTTACTGCCCCCCTGAATCAGAACGGTACGCACACCAGTGCTCAGCGATTGGGCAATGATCTGGCCGCCGTCCCAATTTGTTGTTGCAGCGCTGAAAAGCAGGGTATCCCCGTCAGGCAACAGTTCGGGGCTGGCAAGTCGCCCTTGTGCCTCAATCAGCAATTCGGGCGTACCGCCCGTGGCCGGGACGCGCAGTATGGCGTTTTGCTGGCTGAAGTAAATGCTGCCGTCTGCGGCCCAGTGCGCGCCGTACGGGGAGCCACCGGTGTCAGCAATGATCACCGGCGCCCCTCCGCTGATGGCAATACGTTTCATCTGTCGTTGTTGAGTGTTTAAATTTACGTAAGCTATTGACTGCCCGTCTGGAGAAAAAAACGGTGCGGCCGCGTTTTCTCCTGCCGTGCCGGGAATCAGCCGCGCCTGCAGTGCGCCGAGCTCGCGCAGATAGAGACCTTCGCTAGTGTTGTACACAAAGCGGCGCCCATCGGGTGACACGGCCAATACATCTCCGAGAGTATTTAAAAACTGGTGCGTGTCCGGCACGCTAGAGGCAAAACGATTGACAGGCTGGGGCGAGGGTTGCATGGCTTGCCAGAGAACGGTACCGACAACAAGGCCTCCAAGGACTAGCGCAGTTGCCGTCAGCGGCAGTGCCCGTCGCCAAAAACCTCGCATCGGCGCGTGAACCCCTTCTGCCCCAGGCGCACCCGCACCCACTCCAAAGCGACCATTGAGTGCCAACCGCACATCACGGATGTCGGCGATGCGTTTTTTGGGATCTTTCTCGAGACACAGTTCAATGGTCTGTCTAACCACAGGAGCAAGATTGTCTGGCAGCGAAGTCATGTCGGTGCCAAGCGAAAGCACACGTGCCAGGGTGAGGGGAACATCCTCGCCACCAAAGGCCGGTTGCCCGGTCAACATCTCATAAAGGATGCATCCAAAGGCCCAGATGTCTGCACGCTGGTCGACATCTTTGCCGCGTGCCTGTTCCGGACTCATGTAAGCAGCGGTGCCAAGAATCATGCCGGCCATCGTCATCGCGGGCGTGGTCAGGACCGGGGATTGCGGGCCGCTGGCAGTTTTGATTTCCAGCGCCTTGGCAATGCCGAAGT
>JBBDXV010000189.1:0-5297 GCA_040902165.1 Pseudohongiellaceae bacterium | reverse complement strand
GGAAGCGAAAGTGTCCGGGCTCGATGATGCCGGCGTGGATCGGACCGACCGGAATCTCGACTACGCCAGGACCATAACCCGGAACAAACGGATAGTCATGGTCACCGGGAATTGGATTGGCCGACGGGATAAACCTGAAATCCGCACGCAGTGGAAAGTCGGTTTTATTCCAGGCCTTATGCCGTGTCCAGCGCCGGTTGTCCGGTTGATTTTCGAACTGAATACCGAGCAGATCATGGGCGTGCCGCTCGGGCCGATCAGCTGACGGGAAGATGCTGGCGATTGAGGGTATCGGCTCATTCGTTCCGGTTTTGGTTCGAATTATCAAATAGCTGCCACCCAGCTCCATGCATGAAAATGCTTCAAGGCCGGTGTCGATTTCCTGTACCCAGAATCCACACCAGCGCATTTTGGCCAGCTTTGCCGCACGTGCCAATTCACGCCATTGCGATGGAAGAGCAGTCAACGCAAATGCTGGCGCCATACTGCCCGAGTCAAGAGGTGGCAATGTCAAACCACATGCCGCGCAGGTGTCGAGATAGGGCTGTAGGTTATTGTTGGCTTTCATAGCAGACTACTTCCACTGATGAGCCGGGTGGCCTCATCAAACCACTCGGCAAGGAAACGGGGGATGGAAAGACCGAGCCATAACACCAATCCCAGGTGCAGTAGCAAGGGAAGCGGATTGACAGCGATGGGGAGTTGCCCTTCGGGCGGTTTACCGAAAACCATAGGATGAAGATGTCGAAATAACCCGGCAAACGCGACTGCTAGTCCCATTAAGAGTGGTATGGTCAGCCAGGGCCAGCTCTTCATGGTGGCAGTGAGTAGCAGAAATTCACTGGTAAACACGCCAAAAGGGGGGAATCCGGCTATCGCGACGGTACCAATCAGCAAGCCCCAGCCTACTACAGGCTGGGTCAGGATAATGCCCCGAATGCGATCTATTTGCTGGGTGCCGGCTATCTGGCTGGCATGACCAACGGTCATAAAGATTGCCGACTTGGTCAGTGAATGGACAGTCATATGCAGTAAAGCGCCAAAGGTCGCCAGCGGCCCGCCGACTCCAAACGCAAAAGTCATCAGTCCCATATGTTCGATTGACGAATAACTGTACAGGCGCTTGATGTCGCGTTGGCGGTGCAGGAACAGACCGGCAACTATGAAGGACAGTAGTCCGAAAGCCATCATCAGGTAACCTGCCAACTGTGGGTTGTGGGGGTCGCCGCCGGCAAGGGCGGCATCTACAATCATCTTTATGCGGACTACGGCATAGAGGGCGACATTCAACAGCAGACCGGACAGCACCGCAGACATTGGTGTCGGACCTTCCGAATGGGCATCCGGCAGCCAGTTGTGCAGTGGGACCAGGCCGATTTTGGTGCCATAACCAACCAGTAAAAAAACAAAAGCAAGCGCGACAATAACTGGCTCAAGCTGGCCGGCATACTCGTACAGTACCGTCCACTGTAACGCTTGATCGGGATCAGGGACGACGCGGGATGCCGCAAAATATAACAGGACTGTTCCGAACAGGGCTTGCGCAATACCAACACCACAAAGGATAAAATACTTCCACGCTGCTTCGATTGATTCACGGGTTCGATACAGGCTCACCAGCAAGACTGTTGCCAGAGTAGCCCCCTCCAGAGCGATCCACAATACACCAAGATTGTTGGTCGTCAGGGCTAACAACATAGTGAACATGAAGCCCTGGAAGCTCGAATGATATAGACGCAATCGCAGCGGGGTTAACTTGCGGATATCCAGCTCATGGGCCATATAGGGGCGGGAGAAGATAGCCGTGGTCATCCCAACCAATAACGTCAATACAACCAGATAAACATTGAAGGCATCGACGTAAAACAGGTCGCTGGTGATGGCGCCATTGCCGAGTACAGTTAATGCGAGCCAGATTGAAACGGCGAGTCCTGTAGCTGAAATAAAAATATTGAGCCATGCGCCAAGCCTGGCATTGGGTATCAATGCCAGGCTCAACGCACCGACCACCGGTATGATTAATACCCAGTCAATCACGTTCATTCGTCAGTCTCTGCCAGCCGGCTCAGCAGACCGACATCAAGTGAGTCGATACTGTCACGGATATGGAAAAAGAAGATGCCGAAGATGACTGCAGCAATGAGAACGTCAAAAGCCACTCCGAGTTCAACCACCATGGGCATACCCTGTGTGGCACTGACGGCAGCGAAGAACAAACCGTTTTCCAGCGACATGAACGCCACCACCTGGGTAATCGCCTTGCGTCGCGTAATCAACATCAACATGCTGATCAAAACCAGCGCGAGACTGATAGCAATCGCGTCGCGGGTAACAGACTGGCTGAACTGTTGTATCGGGAGTACCACGTTATAGCTGAATATAACCAGTGAGACTGCCACCATCAGCGTAATACCAGGGCGAATAATCGTATCGAATTCACGCAGAATTCCCAGCTTGCGTGCCTGCCGGATAAGTAGCCAGGGAATAAAAAATGCCTTTAATACCAAGGTCAGGGCGGCGGAAATATACAGATGCTCCAAATCCGTTTCCCAGGCGACCAATGCCGTGATGGCCGCGAGCAAGAAACCCTGCCAGGCAAATACCTGAATCGTCGCGACAACGCGCGACTGCGCAAGCAGGGCAAAGGAAGACACCAGCACCAGAGCGGCCAGAGTATGGATCCCCTGCTGCAGCAGGGGCAGGTCAGCATAAACGTTCATTAACGGCCTTCCAGCATGATAAAACTGAGCATGCCCAGTAACGACAGGGTAAACGCGACAGCGAGAAAGGTCGGCACGCGGAACAGGCGCATCTTGGCCATCACTGTTTCACCAAACGCCAACAAAATACCAAGCACCATCAGTTTGACCAGGAGGGCAAGTGCTGCCAATACAAGCGCGACTGGCGTAACGCTTTGACTGATGCCCCAGGGAAAGAACAGATTTGCAATGAGTACCGCGTAAATAGCAAGTTTGAGTTGGGCTGCCAACTCCAATAAAGCCAAATGACGACCGCTATACTCCAGAATCATGGCTTCGTGAATCATGGTGAGCTCGAGGTGAGTATCGGGATTGTCAACCGGAAAACGTCCGGTCTCGGCAATGCCCACCAATACCAGTGCGAACAAGGCAAACAACAGGGACGGACGAAATACCAGTTCCTGATTGAGAACATAAGAAACTATGTTTGACAGGTTGGTGCTCGAAGCCAGAATAGCCAGAGTAAAAACAACCACCAACATGACAGGTTCAGCCAGGGCCGAGATGGTCATTTCCCGCGATGAACCCATGCCGCCGAAACTGGTACCCACGTCCATCCCTGCGAGTGCAAGAAAAAACCTGCCCAGCGCGAACGTCCCTACCAGGACTATGGCATCCGCCATCGCCGCCAGGGGTAGCTGTACGATCAACAATGGAATGACACTGGCTGCCATTATCATTGTTCCCAGGACAATATAAGGCGCAATCCGAAAAATAATCGAGGCATTGGTAGCGAGAATTATCTCCTTGGCAAACAACCGACGCAGGTCACGATAAGGTTGTAGCAACACCGGTGGCCGCCGGTTTTGCAAATAGCATTTTATGCGCTTTACCCAACTGGCGAATAAAGGCGCCAGTGTCACAAACAGGACGATCTGTGCCAGCGTGATTGACCAGATGATCAAGGTATTCACGTGATCAGCCACAGCAAGAACAACAAGGTAAAAAAGGAGTAAGCGAGATAGTGGCGCAGGTGACCGGTCTGAATGCGTCCTACCCGCCGGACAACCGCATGCAGCAAACGCTCCACTGGCAGATAAAGGAAACGCCAGCTTATATCCTCGTCCTGAAACAAATAGCGCAATCCGGTCGGATGGGTCGGCAAGAGTGGATTCATTTCACGGGTTTTTTCTTCCTGAAATCTTAACACTGAGCGAAAGACATGGCGGATCGGCATGGCAAAGGCCGTAGATGAATACTGCATCCTTGAATTGAGGGGGCCAAACCCGCAATCCCAGGGCGCCCTGCGTGGTATCGGCTGGATTTTTCTTCGTCTTATGGAAAGTAAATAAATACCGAACCATACGCCAATCGCGATGAGCACACCCACCAGGATAAGCGGGGCACTATAGCTGGCAACTTCAGGGGCAACCGGGGTCAGCCACAGCCAGCCCTCACTCATTGCCGCTACTACTCCGAATCCAGTGAGCTCTATGGCGATTTGGTTTAACGCGGTGACCACTGTGGTTGGCAATACGCCGGCCAGCAAACACAGTCCGGCAAGCATTCCCTGGGCCAGCACCATACCCGGTGATGCCTCAGAGGCATGGCTTATTCGTCTTGATCGGGGCCGTCCAAGAAACGCGATTCCAAAGACCTTGACGAAACAGGCTGCTGCCAATGCACCCGTCAGGGCCAGCATGGCGGCGGTAATCGGGATTACGGCACGCAACACACCGCTTTCTAGTGCCGGTGTCTGTAAAGCTGTCTGAAACGTCAGCCACTCCGAGACGAATCCGTTGAAGGGCGGTAGCGCCGAGATACTGATGCAGCCGACGAGACAGAATAGAGCAGTCCAGGGCATGCGGTGGATCAGACCCCCCATCTTTTCAAGATTGCGTTCATGCCCTCGCGACAGCATCGCGCCGGCGCTGAGAAATAGCAGGCTCTTGAACAAAGCATGGTTGAGGGTGTGGTACAGCGCGGCTATGAGACCTAATACTCCGAAAGTCGTTTGACCGGCACTGAAGAAGATTAACGACAAACCGAGTCCAATGTAGATAATGCCGATATTCTCGACAGAACTATAGGCGAGCAGGCGTTTAAGGTCGTTCTGCAACAGTGCGGAAAGCACACCATACAGTGCGGTCAAGCTGCCCACTATCAGTAAAACAATGCCCCAACTCCAATGCGGCTCTCCAAGCAGGTCAAAAACAAGACGGATAATCCCGTAGACTGCAACCTTGAGCATGACTCCTGACATCAGCGCGGAAACATGGGAGGGCGCAATAGGGTGTGCTTCCGGCAACCATACATGCAAAGGCACAATGCCCGCTTTCATGCCGAAACCAATCAGACCTAGAGCGAAGGTGGTCGCTGCCCAGAAGGGAGTAAGGCGGGCAGCCTGCATGGATTCGAAAGTAAAATCATCGGCAAAGGCGGACATTACACCGAAGCTCAACAGAATAAACAAAGCGCCAATCTGGGCCATCAGCAGATACAGGAATGCCGCACGGCGATTGGCACTTTCCTTGTGCTCAAAGGCCACCAGGAAATAGCTGGACACCGACATCAATTCCCAGGCGATCATAAAAACGA
>JBBDXV010000188.1:0-5375 GCA_040902165.1 Pseudohongiellaceae bacterium | reverse complement strand
AATTCTCCCAGTGACAAAGGGTGCAAACGGAAATACCGGTAACGTCCGACCAGAGAGTCGCCACCCTTTCGATAGAAATCAAGGCGGGCGGAACCGGTGACCAGAAACTGTCGCGTGCTTTTCTCGGTGTCATACAGGCCCTTCACCAGATTTCGCCAGCGGGCATACTTGTGAATTTCGTCCAGAATCACCAGTGGTTCGCCGGGGGGCAACTCGCCCTTGCGCAATCGAGGCGGAACTTTGGGATCATCCCAGTTCAGGTAGGCCGGATGCCGTTCGTTGGCTATGGGTCCCAAAATCGACAAAGCCAGCGTGGTCTTGCCGACCTGACGCGGACCGCCAACGAATGCCATCCTGTTATGCAATGCGCTGACGATTTCCTGTTCCAGATAGCGTTTGACAGCACGCATTGGCGCGATCCGCATAGCCATAGATAATATGGAGTGTACTCCACTTTACTCATGAGTAAAGTGGACTTTTATCCAAAACCGTAACCGGCCATTTCGCCGACTACCGTATGGCCGCCCTGTCCAGCCCCACGCACAGCAGGTCCTCTGCGACTGTAACTGTCCCGGTGTAATTCGCGCGCAGTATCGCCAGATCCGCCTCCAGCGCTGCAGCCGTGACTGAAGAGATATGACTTACCACGACGTGACCAGCCTGGGCTGCAGTTGCCATCTGTCCCCAGACGCTGGGTTTGGCGTGCAGTTGTGCACCGACTCCGGCCACGTTCTCGGCAACTGCCATGTGAATGACGAGGAAATCTACATCGCGAATAAAATCGGGGAAGCTTGCGTCCGACCCGGTCTGGTCGCTGGTGAAGGCGATACTGGTGTCGCCGAAGTCAAACCGGTAAGCGAGGGTTGGTACATCGCCGTGGGGCACAGCGCGGGCGCGGACCACGATACCTGCATCACTCCATACATTCTGCGCGGCCGGTGACCCGGTATCCAGTGTGACAGGTGTCAACTGTACCCGGTCACCCAGTATGGCAAAGGCTCCGCCGGCACCAAACAGTGAGTCCAGAAAATCATCTACAGCAGGAAACACCCCGGCTGCGCCTGGACCAGATACGGCCAGATTGGCACCGGCAGGCCAGAGAATGGCCGGCAGTTCTGCTGCATGATCCGGATGCAGATGACTCAACGCAATCAGGGAAAGTTCGGCCAGATTGGCGCCGGCCTGATGAAACTGATCCTTGGTACCGCTGCCGGCATCCACCATGATGCGACTCTGTCCGTTGATCCACAGCAGATAGCCTGCCGAAGCCCGGCCGCCAGCCGGACCGGGTCCGCCCGAACCCAAAATCTGCAATTGGACACCGGTCGGTGCACAGGCCGACCATGCCAATGGTGACAGGGAGCAAGCTATGGCGACCGAAATACTCGCTGCGATTGAGCTGATTCGTTTCATTGCCTGCCTCGCTGGAATAAAGTTGAACCCGTTTCCTTGCTATAGTGATCAGCCCACAACAGGAAACTGAACCCGCAATGCCGTCTTTCACCTTGCCGCAATCCTACCTGAGCTATCTGTTCAGGGCTATCTTGTGGACCCTGCTGTGCTGGTTTGTCAGTACGCGCATGGCCGCTGGTCAGTTCTGGCAGGTCCTGCTGGCAATCGGCATCCTCAGTCTGCCTTTGACCCTTGCGTTCATTCACGATGCCAGCATGCGCAAGATTCTGCGCCGGCAAAAATTGCTGCAACAGGGATTTCTGTTTCGGCTGTTCTCCGGACGCCTGCTGATTGTTCTGGCCGCGTTGTTCTATGGCTGGACGGCGGGGATCTTCCTGCTGTTGCGATTGCATGCGTTTACACTGTCAGAGTGGCTGCTGTTCGGCAGTGTGGTGCCGCTGTATCTGATAATTTTCCATTGGCTGCGCCAGCGTCTCGCGGCGGAATACAAACCCTGGCTGCTCGATGCCGAAGCCATGGGCTGGGCGCGCCTCCTGTGCCCGAGTCTGCTGGCACTGTCTGGTTTGATCGTTGCGTTGTGGCAACAGAATTCTCCGAGTTTGATCACGCTTAACGAGGCTATTGCCCAACAGCAGGCGCTGGTGGCAAACCTGCACGGTAGCCGCGCGTTGGAAACCCTGGCCGGATACATGCAAATACTTCAAGGGTTGAAACTGTTTTTCCTGAGTCAGTTGGGCAGCGGCAATGCCTGGCTGGTACTGCTCGCCATCACACTGGAGACATGGCTGATTGCCTGGCTGGCCTGCACTGCCCTTTCCTGTCTGTTGCTGAATCGCAATGCCTGGCGTCGTAGTTTCGGACCGCTGAACGATGTTGAGCAGGTACCGCCATTACCTGCCGGCAGTCTGGTCAGCGTCAGCCTGTTCAGCACTTTTATATTACTGTTCGTGTTTATTCCTTCTTTCAGTTATGTGGAGCTGTGGGTACTGCAACGCCCTGTAGTCAGCGAATCACCTGCGCGGTTCGCGCTGCGACTGGAAAAAATCGGTGAGGAGTATTATCAGCCAGGGACTCTGGAGGCGCTGCAACTGGCGGAACGCGAGGCGCTGGTCGCCGTGAATGCCTCGGTCGGAAATCTGCAGCAACAAACTGATGCGGCATTTGCGGCATTGGAAAACAATGTGGATGCCTATCTGGACTGGTATTACAGTCTCGGCGGGGAATACGGACGGCTGTTGTCTCTGGCTACCGGTAATCTGGAAGTCTATATGGCCCGGAAGCTGACTGAAATCCTGCAACAGGGTGATGTGTTCGCCGGTGTCCAGACTGCATTGCGGGAGGCGATGACAGGCCATGCTGAAGCTCAGCGACAGTATCAGCTCGCCGCTGAATCGATCCTGGCCGGCAACCGCGTGGACCCGGGTGATTATCCGGTGGAAACCGTGGCGACGGCGCAGTCCTATGACTTTGTTCAGCTGCCCCGGCATGATGATGTGGTCGGTTTGCAAAACCGGCTGCTGACCAGTTCCGGTACCGGCGCCGTAGCGGGTGTGATGACGTCGGTGATGGTAACAAAACTGATGACCAATATTGTTGCCAAGGGCAGTTTCAAACTGGCGGCCAAATCAATGGCCAAAGTGCTGGTCACCAAAACTGCCGGGGGTTCCCTGGGTGCCGGAGCAGGCGCTGCTACCGGTGCGGTAATCGGTTCAGTGGTACCGGGGATTGGAACCGTGATCGGTGCCGTGGTCGGCGGCATTGCCGGCGGCATAGCAGTGGGTATAGGTATCGACAAGGTACTGATCGAGCTTGAGGAAGAGATCAGTCGCGAAACCTTCCGTGCCGAGATTCTGGCCGCCATCGATGAAGCGCGGCAGGAGTTTTAGACCCCAGCCGCGCTACACAGGGGTTCAGGGCAAGGCCAGAGTCACCAGCCTGGAATCCTGACCGCCACCCACTGCAATGCTGATGAACTGCTTGCCCTCTGCCATATAGGTCATCGGTGTTCCTGCCGGTGGCAAGGGTAGGTCAATTTCGTGGATGATGTTGCCGCTGGCCTTGTCAAAGGCGCGCAACAGATTCCTGTTGCCATCCCGTTGCGCGACAAACAACAAGGTCCGGGTCAATACCGGGCCGGTTCTGCTGCCGCTGCCTACCGGACCCGGGTCCAGGATTCCCATACCAATAATCTGCTGCCGCTGGCCTTCACCGTGCGGAATCATCCACTCATGTTCGCCAGTATTCAGATTGATCGCCGTAATTCGACTATAGGGCGGCTTGGTCAGCGGCAGGCCCTGGGGTCCGTCAACCGAGCGCGCGCCACCGCGTACATAACCGAACTCGGCGCGATCCCGCGCTGCTTCTCTTAGCTGCACAACGATTGGCGCTGAAGCTGAAGGAATGTAATACAGCCCGGTCTCCGGATCGAATGCGGCGCCATGCCATTCAGCACCACCTCCCCAACCGGGGAACTGGATTGTTCCGCGCAGGGATGGCGGTGTAAACAACGGACCGTAGTCAAATTGTTCAATGACCTGCAGCGCCTGTTGACGAAGCTCGGGTGTATAGTCGATCAGGGTTTCATCACTGATGCCCTGCGGCTCGAACGGTGCCGGTTTGGTGGGATATGGCTGTGTCGGTGCAGCGACTTCGCCCGGCACACTGCTCGGCGGTACCGGGACTTCGATTATCGGCCATACCGGTTCACCGGTTATCCGATCGAAAACATAGGTAAAACCATGCTTCGATATCTGTGCAACCGCCTTTATCGGGCGCCCGTCTACATTGATATCAACCAGTGTCGGCGCTGCTGGCAGGTCATAGTCCCACAGTCCATGATGCACCATCTGGAAATGCCAGATCCTTTCCCCGGTCTCGGCGCTCACCGCCACCAGACTCTCGGCAAAAAGATTGTCTCCCAGGCGCTTGCCGCCATACCAGTCGTTGGTGGGTGTGCCGATCGGGATATAGACAATGCCCAGCTCGTCATCAGCACTCATGATGGTCCAGGAATTCGTATTGCCGGTATATTCCCAGGAGCCGTCCTGCCAGGTCTCGTTACCAAATTCGCCCGCCTGGGGAATGGTATGAAACATCCATTCCATCGCACCGGTATCCGGATTGAATGCGCGCACATGCCCGGGAGGCATTTCCAGCGAACTGGGTCCGTCGGAAATGGATGAATTCACAATGACCTTGTTATTGGTCACCAGCGGCGGCGAAATAACGCCATACTCCCTGCGATCCACTTCCCGCCCAAGACCCAGTGTGAGGTCGACCTGGCCATCAGTGCCAAAGCCGCTGTCAACTTCGCCGGTCAGCGCGTCAATCGACCAGAGGTAAGCATCATAGGTCGCGAAGAACAGGCGCTTCTTGTCTCCTCTTTCCCAATAGGCCACCCCGCGGGTGTTGTAACCAAGATTGAGAGGCATGCCGGCCTCCCAGGCGCGCGTATCGAGGGACCAAAGCTGATTGCCGCTTGCCGCCTCCAGCGCCGCAATGCGCCCGAACGATGTCGAAACATACATGACCCCATCCACGACAATCGGCGTCGCCTTGTAGGCGGAGGGTACACCGGCAGCATTGCCTGCCGCCTGATTGGCGGCGACCGTCTCGTTATCCACACTGTTCCAGCTCCAGGCAATGACCAGATCGTCGACATTCTGTGCCGTGATCTGGTCCAGCGGAGAATACTTGCCGGAACCATTGTCCCCGCCATAGCTGGGCCAGTCCTGGGCATTGGACAGGGCGGGTATCAAGGCCAGTATTGTGGTTAACAGGATGCGCTTGGAGACGTTCATCGCTCTCTTTCCCTTTGTATATGAATAAATGGATGAGGATTCAGGAGGGTGGGAATGTATCGCCGCGGCAGGGTAATGTCCAGATGCTTCCGGGATCAAGCAGACGACGTTTGCGCCAGGCAGACATCAAACAGTCCCTCAACTTGCCTGGGCCAGCTCCGG
>JBBDXV010000187.1:3942-5384 GCA_040902165.1 Pseudohongiellaceae bacterium | reverse complement strand
TTGAGTCCATTCTTGCCAGATAGAGCAGGGAATTGATCTGACTGGACTCCATGCGAATGTCGATTTGCGTATCCTGGGTGATCGTGTACTGGAAAATATCGATATGGCGACCGTCCAGCATGCCGTCACTGCTTTCCAACGCACCGGTGAGATAAATATTTTGCGAAGCGCCGGTGAGTTCACTGCCAGCCGGCAAAATGACATTGATGCCGTATATCGATGACAGCAAATTGGAGCTCTGGTCATCCCTTGCCGGTGCGGTCCCGTAGATGGCATTTGCGCCATTGATGTCGTCGGCTTGCAGGGTAAAAGTATTACTGATGGTCGCCTGCATGATGGCGAAATTGACGTCTTCATGTTGCAGCCCGATGACATGTCCCAGCTCGTGTAATGCGACGCGGCCGAAGTCATTGACTCCAAAACGCCTGGGACCAGTGTAGACGTCCCAGTTTTCATTGCTGTTGAAAAGGATGTCGGCATCATTAATGTCAAACCCGCTGCTGCAGTCATTCTTGAAGCAGATTCCGGCTGTCAAGGTAATTGCCAGAACATTGTCGCCAAATGTCTGACCACATGCGGTTGTGCCGAATTCAGCGCTGGTAATCCCGTCACCAAATTTTCCTGGGCCGCGATTCAGGCAGGGATCGTGATACTGATTTACCGGCAGAAATTCGAAGGCAGTCTGACTGGTCCATTGTTCAAGTGAGCTCTGCAGGCTCTGGCTCCAGCTGATTCCTCCCGGAGAAATGCCCGGCATACCAACATAGAAATTCAATGTGCCCGTTGACCAGTAATTCTCGGAGAGTTTGTAACAATACGCCGGCGCCGCCAGCACCAGGGAAGCCAGAAAAACGATAAAGCGTGAGGTCACGGAAGCGGATTCCGATCCAGGTCGCGCAGGCGTGATTTGAACTCTTCTACTTCCATGGCGCGATCAATCATCAAGACGCTGGCCTCGGTAACGATACCGGCGGCTGCATCGGTTTGACCTTCGAGCATCGCCTGGGGCCGTCGGATCAGCAGAGGAACCTGTGAGACCGGCTGGATTTCTGTAACCGGCGCATTATCGGTGGTGGTGATACGCAGAATGCCGTCGTCATCCTCCTGGACAAGATAGTGTCCCTGCGACCAGCCGAGCAGCGGGTTAATCAGATTCGTTGAAAGCGATTCGACAAAATAGATACCGGTCTCGCCCAGCGCCGGCATACGCAGACCACTGACCTCCATGATCCTGCCATTGGCAATGCCGCCCATGAATTTCAGCTCCAGGGAATCACTGTCATAGTCTCCCTTGATGACATCCTGGATTGAAAAGCTTACATAAGTGCTGATTTGACCTGCGGTGTCTTCCACGCTTTGCGAGTCAATAACCTGACCTTGAAAAACCAGCTCGGCCTTGGCAACCAGTTCGTCGATAGTCATGCCGAGCAGGGTAGTAGCAC
>JBBDXV010000187.1:0-3842 GCA_040902165.1 Pseudohongiellaceae bacterium | reverse complement strand
GTTCGTCGATAGTCATGCCGAGCAGGGTAGTAGCACTGGCAGGTGAGCCAAGTGTCGTCAACACCAGAATCAGGGGCAATATTTGCCGGTATGTGCCAGCTGCTGTGAGCAGCCCGAAGGGAAAATGACGCATCGAAGGTTTGACTCCAGAAGAATTGGCGACAGTATAGATCAGCCGGGCAGGGAGAGACACTTTGAACAACGCGTTTCCACCTGAAAGGTTGACCTGTGGTCGTAAACGGCTGGCAAGCGTGGCATTCGGTAAAACTGCTCTATATACTCGGCCAGTCAGCTAAAACAACAAAAAGCGACGGAAATTCCATGTTCTACAAGGTGCACTTTAGCGCAGCTGTTTGCCTGGGCGTATTGCTGTCCGTCACAGATTCAGCTGTTTCTGGCCAGGAAATTTCACCGCTGGCCTGTGATCTTTCTGCTTACCGGAATTCTTCAGACATACAGGTTACCGCCACGGCGACACAGTTGTCGGTGTTGTGGAATGGTAGCGCTGATCAGCAATTGCAGATGGAACTGGTTCTGATCGACAACGAGCCGGTAATTCATTCCCTGTTATTGAGAGACTCCTCGACCCCTTGGACAACGCTGCTGACTGATTCGCGAATTGAATACCGGATCGTCGAGGGATTTCGGCGTATCAGCAACCAGCAGCTGGTTCCCTTGCGACAACTCGGTGTTGAGCTGACCCAGGAAGTAGTGGATCGCTATAAATGGGATGTGTTCTGGGACGCGCCGTTGGACCTGCGCACCCTATCCAGCAGCGGCAATCCACCGCCGGCAGACGGTGTGGCCGGTCAGCCCGGATTACCGCGCACAGCAAATGAAATCCGCCGGGCAGATATTGCCTATCGGGTTCAATCCTGCAGCGTGGTGACTGACGGCGCCAGAATAGAAATTCGTTTTCCCGGTGTGAGTCTTGGTTCTTTTCGCGGCGAGCTGATTCTGACTGTCTACGAAGGTACGAATCTGTTGCGGGCGGAAGTCCTGGCTTCCACCACTCTCTCTTCAGTAGCCTACAAATATGATGTGGGAATTACCGGTCTGGATCTGTCTGCCGACAGCGAAGTGCGCTGGCATGACACGGCCGGACAATCGCAGTCCTATGCCTTGCAGGGACCGGCAAACAATGATCATGTGGCGCTCTCTGCCGCCAACCGGGTTGTGATTGCTGCTACAAACCGGGCCAGCATTGCTGCGTTTCCGCCTCCCCACACTTTTTTCTGGGCCAGAGAAGTTGAAATCAATGTCGGCAATAACTGGTACCGCAAGGATGATGATAATTCCTTCAGTATAGGAATCCGCCAGGGAGAACAGGAGGTGGTGGAACGTTACCTGGCCAACTGGTCGCTTTACAGTGCACCGCCAGGATCGGCCCAACAAATGGTGGGATATTTTTTTCCTTCCCTTGCCAGACCGGATGAAACCCGTCAGCTGGTTCTGGACTTTACCAATGGTGATGTCTACAGGACCTTGCCTGGCTACAAGGTAATGGGCAGTCATTACCATACGAATGTTGGGCGCCAACTGCTGGACAGCGGCAGTCTGGATACGCGGCTGCGGGATTTCGAGGTGTTGCGGTCGGCCGGAATTGATATTGCCGGTCCGGTAGACCGACCTGCCGATGCCACCCAGCTGGAAGAACTGCACTGGCTGTTCGAAGGCGCGGTACGCCATTCAGACAGGGAATTTGTAGTCATGCCACAGATGGAAAACAGCAATCTCATGGGTGGACACTGGGATCTGCTTTTTTCACATCCGGTGTACTATGTCGATGCTCGCGCATCCGGAACGCCGCTGGTCACTCAACATCCAGTCTACGGAACCATGTATAACATCGGCAGTGTTGCTGACGTCATGGCAATGGTGGAAGCGGAGAATATGCTCGTCTATATGCCGCACCCACGCACCAAAGGGTCGACAGGATATCCCGATGCGGTGGCAAACAGCCCGCAATTTTTGCATGACAGTTATCGCGGGGCAGGTTGGCGCTGGGGCATGGGATCGGATCTGTCGGAAAAAAGACTGTCTGACTACCGGGTCATTCCCCTGCTTGATGACATGAACAACTGGATCGCCGGCAGCGGGTTAAAACCGAAATCCCTGTTGGCAATTACCGAAACCTATTTCAAAGCGCCCGGTGACGATATCTATGCCAATGGACCGGTAAGCTATTTGCGACTGGACGCACTGCCGGCGGGAAATGACTATTCTTCAATCATCAATGTATTGCGCGACGGGGATTATTTTGTCAGCTCCGGGGAAGTACTGATTCCGGAGCATGAGATCGTCGGCAGTGGATCTGCTGCTGTGCTGACTGCGGAGGTGCAGTGGACATTTCCGCTGGATTTCGTTGAGGTGGTTTTTGGTGATGGCCGCAATACATATTCAGTCATAGTCTCGACCACCGACCTGCCAGCTTTCGGGCAGCGGACATTTCGCATTCCCTTCGATGCCAGCGGCAAAGCCTGGGTCCGGTTTGCCGCCTGGGATTCAGCCGGAAATGGTGCCATGACCATGCCGGAAGCACTGGAGCCCTGAACCTGTGACCGGCCTGCTGCTATTAAATCTGACTTTGTTCCTCGGCTTCTGCCTGTTTCTGTTCCGTTTGCGACATGCCGGAACTTCTCTGAGTCGTCAGGTGTTCACCGGTCTGTTGGCGGGGGTGGTTTACGGGTTCTACCTGCAAATTGCCTTTTCCGACCAACCACAGTTAATTACCGATTCGCTGGCGTGGATCAATATTGTCGGTGGTGGCTACGTCAACCTGTTGCGCATGATCATCATGCCGCTGGTACTGGTGATGATGATATCCGCGGTTTTGCGACTGGAATCAGTTGCATCTCTGGGGAAAGTCGGCGGGCTGGTAATCGGCAGTCTGATCATAACAACAGTCATTGCGGCACTGGTAGGCGCAGGGGTGGCCATCGCCTTCGGACTTGATGCTGAAGGCATGGTAGCCGGAACCAGGGAATTGGCCCGCCTGACTACGCTGGATTCGCGACTCGAAACTGTGAGTGATCTGAGCCTGCCGGAAATGCTCGTGAGTTTTGTTTCTACCAATATTTTCTATGACCTGACTGGAGCCAGGAGTACTTCGATCATTGCTGTCGTCATTTTCGGCATGGCTTTCGGGCTTGCTGCCTTGATGGTTGCGAGGGAGGACAGCGACAAGGGAGAACATATCAAGGCATTTATGGATGCTTTTCAGGCAGTTATCATGAAACTTGTACATCTGGTCATGATGTTGACACCCTACGGCATACTCGCGCTGATAAGCAACGTCGTTGCTGTATCCAATGCAGATGATATTCTCAATCTGCTCGGGTTTGTTGTGGCGTCATATCTTGCGATAGCGATCATGTTTCTGATCCATGCCGTGATAATCACGTTAACCGGAACCAGCGCAGTAAAGTATTTCAAGCTCGTATGGCCAGTGCTGACCTTCGCATTTGCCACCCGCAGCTCGGCTGCCACCATCCCTTTGAATGTGGAAACCCAGGTGGAAAAACTGCATGTGCCTCCGGCGATAGCCGATGTGTCGGCAACCTTTGGTGCCACCATCGGGCAGAATGGTTGTGCCGGGATCTACCCGGCCATGCTGGCCGTTATGGTCGCGCCGTCGATGGGTGTTGATCCGCTTGATCTGACATTTCTGTTGAGTCTTGCAGGGATTGTTGCAATCAGTTCCTTCGGTATTGCCGGTGTCGGTGGCGGCGCGACCTACGCGGCGCTGGTCGTGTTGCCGGCATTGGGCTTTCCTGTCACCCTGGTGGCCCTGCTGATCTCCATAGAACCATTGATTGACATGGCGAGAACGGCCTTGAATG
>JBBDXV010000186.1:0-5401 GCA_040902165.1 Pseudohongiellaceae bacterium | reverse complement strand
ACTTCCAGCACCCTCCATCCCCGAATATAACGGTTATGCAACTCATTGGACACAACACCAAACCGTGCCTTGATATCCCAGACTGACTCACCACTGCCGCGACGGCGCCCGAACAGATGGACATCCTGGCCGTAGGCCTTGTGATTTTCTCCGTCAATCAAACTTAGCAGAGTGGACTTGCCGCAACCGTTGGGGCCTTCAATCAGCGTATGTTGACCGCTGCGCATGGTCCAGGAGATCCGATTCAATACGATCTGGTTCGCATAACTTGCAGTGACCTGTCTCAGTTCAATCAGATTGGTATCAGCCGAAAGCCTGGCGTGTTGCATTGGCGACTCCGGCAATTTCACCGGCACAGTCGGGATGATATCAGTCAGTTGATGAAACAGCCTGCCTGCTTTTACCCTTGCCAGCTCACCCTGCTCCCGCAGCACCAGATCCTGCATCAGCGCCAGATGGGTAATACCGGGCAGAATATCCCCGGCACGACGACAAAGCTGCACAACACAGCTGCGATCATCCATCCAGCGCGCCAGCAATTGGCGAACAGGTTCGCGCGATTCCCGATCGATGGATTCCAGCGGATCATCCAGAATCAGCAGCCGAAATCGACCGTCCGCCTTTCCCATCAGGGCACGTGCCAGCATCGCTCTTCGTACCTGCCCGGAAGAAAGGAAACGAATGCCCTGTTCCTGCACTTCCTGCAATGCCAAGGTTGCAACCAACTCACGGTAGCGAGTTTGACGCACCGGATCCGGGTTTTCAGATCCCAGTATCAAACTTCGCACCGTGGTTCCGGCATCCACGGCATCAGCCTGGAATTCGCTGATGTCATGACGGTCATCGAATTCCCAAAGTCGCTGCTGCTCCTCGAAAGAAACTTCGACAAGTTGCAGGTGGGGATCAAAATCAGGTGCCCGGACAATCTCGCCGTCCGCAACGGGCAAGCGGCCGCCAAGCAGCCGCCCGAACAAGGTCTTGCCCGCGCCGTTTCCGCCAAAAATGCACCATTGCTGTCCGGGGTAAAGGGCGAATGCACCGATTTGCAACGCACGTCGACGGCCGATGCGGCAGGTGACGTTTGCGATTGTCAGCAAGGCAGTTTCAGATTGTGATCTAATTCCCATAGAGTGTTATAAACCCGGATAAGTAGTTAAAAATTCGTTATAATCGCGCTCGTTTTTCACCGTACTGCAATAGTATCCCGGTAAGTTTCGCGCCCAAAGTGGAAACCTTCCGGACCCTCAGTTCCAACCAGACGCAGCAAACAGGCAAACAAATGGGTTTTACGATTCTTGATCTACTAAGTTTCTGCTGGTTCATCGCAACCTGGGTTGGTTACAGCATCTTTGCCCGCCAGGCCGCAAAGACACGTAACAGCCTTTCCAGCGTACTTTACCGATTCCGCAAGGAATGGGTGGAGAAGCTCAGTCGTGCCGGAATGAGCGAGGTTGACGCTGAGCTGTTGGGCAGCCTGGAGAAGCAGGTGTCATTCTTTGCTTCCACTTCACTGCTGCTACTTGCTTCGCTGGTAACAGTATTGAGTGCCGCCAGTGATATTTTTATGAACCTGACCAGTATCAGCTTTGTGAAGATCGTTTCGGTTGAGGTCATTCAAATGAAACTGTTGCTGCTTATTTTTATTTTCACCTATGCGTTTTTTACCTTTACCTGGTCGATCAGGCAATACGGGTTCTGCTTTATTCTGTTTGCCTCTTCGTTTAATACCGTAAAGTACTACAAGGAAATGGATAGCTATCGCGCCACTACCGCAGACCGGAATCTTGATTCGGTCGCCAAGGTGCTGGACCGGGCCGCCCACAGCTATAACTACGGCTTGCGGGCCTATTATTTTGCACTGGCAGCGATGGCCTGGTTTATCAATTCATGGTTTTTCATGATTGCCTGCTCGGTAATCCTGTTCGTGCTTTACCGGCGCGAGTTCAAATCCTCAACCCTTGAGGCATTGGTTACTTCGCGCATGTTGATTGTCAATCCGGAACTGAATACTGATGCGGAGAAAAAGTAAGCCGCCATTGTCCGCAATAGCAATTACCGGATTCAGGGTCGGTTTCCCAAAGCTCGTTGCATAATTTCGTACTGAATCGTCATCATATGCCCGATGGAACGCCGCCAGTATTCGGCGTTGTGACGTCCCCTGGACTGCATGAAATCAAATGCAACATTGTTGATCAGCAAAATGCCCATAAACTCCCTGGCATCTGCAACCGCTCCGTCCTCGGTACCGGAATCGATATAAAAATGGGGCAACTGGTTCTTCGGCACATCGTAAATGATCGTGTAGGGATCATATGCCTCAGCTTGCTCTGCGGTAATAAACGCAGCACCTGCAGGGGTCCGTTCCTTCTGGGTACTGAATCCGGGGATCGCAATTTCGCGGGAAATGTATTCATCAGCCTGATCAATCTGCGCCTGAATCTCGGCCGGACGTTGCTGCGGCTGAGGTGTCAGTCCTTGCCGTAACAATTCCGCCTGATCGCGCGCGTAGCCCAGCGCACCACTGGTACTGCCAAGAGAAACAAACATCGCGGGATGGCGTAGCCCGAGTGTGATGGCTGCATAGCCGCCCATGGAGAGACCGGCGATCGCACGTCCCTCCCGTGTTGCCAATGTCCGGTAATGTCCGTCCACATAACCGACAAGGTCCTGGATCAGATAATCTTCCCAATCGTTTTTCTGGTTGTTCTCACTGAGCGCATAGTTCACAAACCAGGTATTGCCGCCATCCGGCACGACGAGAATCAGCCCACCCAGATTGCGGGCATAGAAAGCTGCGCCCAGGTTACGACCCCAGATAGTGTAGTTCTGCATATAACCATGCAACAGATAAAGAACCGGGTATCGCTCATCGGATTCGGCGTAATTTTCCGGCAACACAATATCGAACTTCATACCGCGGTCCACCGCCGGACTATAAAACTCTATCGTTTCAAGCCCCTCGGGAACCGGTGGAGGGACATAGACCAGCGCTGCATCCCGGGGTTGCGCAATGGCCGGCCGAGAGATCACCCATAGCAAAACAAGGCCGACTCTGCCCGCTGCTGCAAACGACTTCAATCCGGGACTGGACATCACCACTGCTTTACTTCTCCCTTAACGCCGACTCGACAGCGAGATTAACACAGAGAAAACCCTGGCTTCGCCAATTTAGCAGTTGAATAAATCAACGCCTGTTGGCAGAGTTAGGCCAGTGTCTGCATGACTCCCGGAACAATCGAGAACGAGGTCATTATGAACGAAAAACCACTGGACTACGCCGCCAGCAATGGTCTCATCCACCGCCGGCATTTTCTCGGCTTGGCGGCTGCCGGTTTCACTGCCGTAACAAGCCGCGATCTGCTGGCTGCCGACCCTGCCAACCTGACCCTGCCCGGATGGTCGCGCAGTCCCGGACCAGGACCTTCGGAGTATGGCAGCCCGTCCCGTTTTGCCGGAGATTTTAAACGTCTGGCCCCGGCTGCCAGTGCATTACAACCCGGCGCCGGTTCATCCCGTTCACCCTTGCATCTGCTGCAAGGAACCATTACCCCGAACAGTCTGCATTTCGAACGACACCATAGCGGCGTTCCGGATATAGACCCTGCCGGTCATCAGCTGGTGATAAACGGGCTGGTGCGCCAGCCGCTGACGTTCAGCTACGAAAACCTGCTCAAGTATCCGATGACGAGCCGCATTCGCTTTATTGAATGTTCCGGCAACAGTGGCGGTCAGGCAGGCGACCGGGCCGTGGACGGTTCCGCTGCCAGCCTGCACGGTCTGGTTTCCTGTGCGGAATGGACCGGCATACCGCTTTCCTTCCTGCTGGAAGAGGCAGGCCCGTTGAACACCGCTGCCTGGATAAGCGCGGTCGGTGCGGATGCTGCCAGCATGGGCCGATCCATACCGCTCAATAAGGCACTGGATGACGTGATCCTCGCGCTTTACCAAAACGGTGAGCCGCTGCGTCCGGAACAAGGTTACCCCATGCGCCTGCTGGTACCGGGCTGGGAAGGTAATCTCAACGTCAAATGGGTGACCCAGATTAAACTTACCGCAGCGGCGGCACAGTTTCGTGACGAGACGTCCAAATACACTGACACGCTGGAAAATCGCCAGAGCCTGCAGTTCACCTTTCCGATGGGACCGAAATCGGTAATTACCTCACCCTCGGGCCAGATGCGCCTTCCGTATGCCGGGCTCTATCAGGTAACCGGCATCGCCTGGTCAGGCCATGGGACTATCCGCAAAGTGGAAGTCTCGGCCGACGGCGGGCGCAGCTGGGCAGATGCCATCCTTGATGAACCGCAACTGGACCGGGCGCTGGTTCGCTTCCGCCTGCCCTGGCAATGGCAGGGCGGCGAGGCAATATTGATGAGTCGGGCCACCGACAGTCGAGGCAATCTGCAACCGGCGCGCCGCACCTGGCTTGACAGCATGGGTTCCATCAACCGCTATCACTTCAATGGGATACAAAGCTGGTCGGTAACAGCCGACGGGAGCGTCAGAAATGCCTTCGTCTGAAATTCTGAAGTTGGGCGTGTTGTTGCCGTTGCTGATCAGCGCCTGTAATGTCGCGCCTTTTTCCTCTACTTCATCCTCTACTTCATCATCAATTCCACCGCCACGCCTGGGTCAACCGCTGGCGGAGACTCAGCTGACCCGCTTCGATTACATCATAGAACCAGATGGTGCCGGGCTGCCACCGGGAAGCGGCAATGCGATGCAGGGTCGAATTGTATTCAATAATCGTTGTCAGGCCTGTCACGGTGCCGAAGGTGAAGGTGCCAACCCTGGTTTGCGCCTGGCGGGAGGAGATATGCACTCAGTGGAACCGCCAATACGGACCGTTGGCAGTTTCTGGCCCCATGCAACGACTGTGTTTGACTACATTCGTCGCGCCATGCCTGCCGATGCGCCAAAATCCCTGAGCGACGACGAAGTCTATCAGGTGACAGCCTACGTGCTTTTCCTGAGCGGCATCATCGGCGAAACTGAAACGCTGGACAGTCAAAGTCTGCCGGCGGTACAGATGCCGAATCGCGACGGGTTTATTGATAACAGCAATATTCAATAGGCTGAAGTTCCGCACTATGCTGGTGGAGGGTCGGAAGTAAACAGGCGAGAAGACGTCTGAGGCAGGATGCCGAGGCCGAGTGCACATGGCGGTGCTTACGTTCTTCGTGCCGTTTACTTCCAAACCTCCTGTTATCGCATTTAGCTGATTGAAGTTCAAACCAGGACCTTTACGTATTCTGGTTCCGGCCCAATACCTGTAACAGTCAAACCAATAACTGTCAGTTAAGCGGCGTATCTTTAAATCTGCCTTTCAGGAACTGCCATAACAATACACCGCTGATGGGCGGAAAGATTACAGCCACCAGGTAGCCGACAGTCATCAGCT
>JBBDXV010000185.1:3153-5448 GCA_040902165.1 Pseudohongiellaceae bacterium | reverse complement strand
AAGTATCTTCTGAATTCGACTGGCGACCAGTTTTTCCTTCCGGATTCCTGGCGCTTCTACTGGAGCGAGCTGATCGGAGAAAAGCATCTTCGCTATGTGCCTAACTCTGATCATGGGATGGACGATACCGACGTGGTGGACAGTGTGGACGCCTGGTACCACGCTATCGTGCACAATATCCCGATGCCACGGTATACCTGGGACGTTGCCGATGACGGCACTATCACTGTCTTCTCGCTGGACAAGCCCACCGAGGTCCTGCTGTGGCAGGCGCACAATCCCGAGGCGCGTAATTTCATGAAAGACATCATCGGGTCTGCCTATACCAGTACGCCGTTAACCGAGATTGATCCCGGTCGCTACCAGATTAAACTGGATCCTCCGGCACAGGGATTTACCGCCTACTATGTCGAAATGGCTTACCCCAGCGGCTTGTCAGTACCGTTCAAGTTCAGCACCGGCATCAAAGTGCTGCCCGACACTTTCAGTAGGGTCGGAGGTAATTGACACTTTCAGTAGGGTCGGAGGTAATGAATGGAAATGAACGTTGAGCAGCGCATTGCCGCGAGCCCGGAACGAATCTGGGCGGCATTGAACGATGTGAACATGCTGAAGGCCTGCATTCCCGGTTGCGAGAGCCTTGAGGTCACGGGTGACAATACCTTTGCTGCAAAAGTCGTCACCAAAATCGGGCCGGTCAAGGCGAAGTTCGAATTTGTCGTTACCCTCACGAATTTGAATCCACCAACAAGCTATACCATCAATGCCAAAGGCCAGGGAGGCGCCGCGGGTTTTGCCAATGGCAGTGCCGATGTGTCGCTTCGGCCTGACGGCAACGAGACTATCCTTGCCTATCAGGCCAAGGCCCAGATCGGCGGAAAACTGGCGCAACTTGGTTCGCGTCTGGTGGATGCCACCGCCGCAAAACTGGCCGGGGAATTCTTTGATACTTTGAACATGATGCTATCCAAGGAACAGTTAGATCGAAGTCAGCCAGGAGTGCCGGAACACGCGCGAGTCAATCTCTTGCCGGTATGGGTCAGTTTGTTACTGCTAGGTCTGGTCGCCATGGCAGGATTGCTGTTTGCCCTCAGCAGATAATGGTTCGGGCCAGTGTCTCAGTTTGAGTTTTCACTGGTGCTTGATTCTATCCTTCAAGCGCCAGTGAAAACTCAAACTGACCCATTACCCGGTTCCGTCGACACTTGACCTTCTTGCATCAATCTTTGACACTGTCTTCCCTCTTGATAAAGAGCCCGCCAGTAAATAGCCCGAGTACTATAAAGGGGAGGACAGGTATGCCAGCTATCTCGTTAACCGTCAACGGAAAACCCGCCACTGCAGAAGTCGACGCGCGCACATTGCTTGTGCAATTCCTGCGGGAACACCTGCGCCTCACCGGCACTCATATAGGTTGTGACACCAGCCAATGCGGTGCCTGCGTCGTCCATGTCGACGGCAGGTCGGTCAAATCCTGCACCATGCTGGCTGTTATGGCAGACGGTAGCGCCGTAACCACTATCGAAGGACTTGCCGTTAACGGCAAACTTCATCCGATGCAGCAGGCCTTCAATGATCATCACGGGTTGCAGTGCGGATTCTGTACACCCGGCATGGTGATGAGCGCTCTGGACATCGTCAATCGCAATGGATATGCGCTCGATGAAACCTCGATACGCAAAGAGCTGAGTGGCAATATCTGCCGTTGCACGGGGTACCACAATATCGTCAAGTCGATACAGGACGGTGCGAGCAAAATGGGAGAGAAGCCATGACAGCCAATGGTATTGGCGTCAGCGTACGCCGCAAGGAAGACGGCAGGTTTCTCATTGGCAAGGGCAGGTACACCGATGACATCAATGTCGAGGGTCAGACTCATGCCTGCTTTGTGCGTTCGCCGCATGCCCATGCAAAAATAGAAAGTTTAAGTACAACAATGGCGATGACGGCACCGGGTGTTGTCGCCGTGTTAACTGGCAATGATCTGGCTGCTGATGGCATTGGCCCCTTGATCTGCGGGGTAACGGTTACCAGTGACGACGGTAAGCCTCATCGGGCACCGTTGCATCCGGCGCTGGCCCAGGGCAAGGTCAATTATGTTGGTGATCATGTTGCTGTAGTGATAGCAGAAACTTATGCGCAGGCACGCGATGCTGCAGAATTGGTTGAAGTGGAGTATCAACTGCTTCCCGCAGTCACCAGCACCGCCCACGCGACCGACAAGGGGCAAGCACAGATTCATGCTGAGGCTCCCGGAAACCTTTGTTATAACTGGCCGTTTGGTGACAAAGCCGC
>JBBDXV010000185.1:0-3053 GCA_040902165.1 Pseudohongiellaceae bacterium | reverse complement strand
GAAGGGCGGTTTCCTGGCATTGCGGGTGATGACCACCGCCAATCTCGGTGCTTATCTTTCCACCTTCGCGACGATGGTGCCAAGTTACCTGTATGCATTCCTGCTCGCCGGACAATACCGGACACCGTTGATCTACTCAGAAGTCAAGGCGGTATTCACCAATACTGCGCCGGTAGATGCCTGTCGTGGTGCCGGCCGACCCGAGGCGACGTATCTGCTGGAGAGGCTGGTAGATATAGCGGCCGCCGAAATGGGGCTGGACCCGGCTGAAATTCGTCGGCGTAATTTTATTCCCAGGGATGCATTCCCCTACCAGACTCCGGTGGTCCAGTGTTATGACAGCGGCGATTATCATGCAGCGCTGGATAAAGCCCTGCTGATGGCGGATTACATAGGTTTTTCCGGACGAGCAAACGATGCCAGAGCGCGCGGCAAACGCCGCGGCATTGGTCTTTCCTCTTATGTGGAAGCCTGCGGTATTGCGCCTTCTGCGGCAGTCGGGCAGCTCGGCGGCGGGGTCGGTCTGTGGGAAAGTGCCCAGGTGCGTTTCAATCCGACCGGTAATGTCCAGGTCTTCACCGGCACGCATTCGCATGGCCAGGGTCACGAGACTACTTTTGCCCAGCTGGTCACTGAAAAACTTGGTGTACCAATTGAAAACATCGAAGTGATTCACGGCGATACCGCGCGTACCCAGTTTGGCATGGGTACTTACGGGTCCCGCTCGCTGGCAGTTGGTGGCGTGGCTATCGCCAATGCCTGCGAC
The DNA here is from genome assembly GCA_040902165.1 of Pseudohongiellaceae bacterium. GTDB lineage: Bacteria > Pseudomonadota > Gammaproteobacteria > Pseudomonadales > Pseudohongiellaceae > NORP240. The sequence goes on along the minus strand of JBBDXV010000185.1, from coordinate 2,287 downwards.
AAACTGATCGCCAAGGGCAAGAAGATTGCCGCGCATGTGCTGGAAGCTGCCGAGGAAGATATCGTGTTTGCCGACGGCAATTTCACGATCACCGGTACTGACAAGAGCATGGGAATTGCACAGGTGGCCTTCACCGCTTATGTACCTCACAATTATCCCCAGGGTCTGGAACCTGGCTTCGATGAGAATGCTTTTTTTGATCCGTTGAATTTCTCGTTCCCTGCCGGCACCCATGTTTGTGAAGTCGAAGTGGACCCTGATACCGGTATCGTTGAAATTGTCCGCTACACGGCGGTGGATGATTTCGGCAAGCTCATTAATCCGATGATTGTCGAAGGTCAGGTACATGGTGGTATTGTTCATGGTGTCGGGCAGGCATTGATGGAGAACTGTCAGTATGATGAAGACGGGCAACTGGTCACCGCCAGCTATATGGATTACGCGATGCCCAGAGCCGACAACGTACCCAGCTTTGATGTGGACTATGCACCGACTCATCCACCGCATAACCCACTGGGAGTAAAGGGCTGTGGTGAAGCCGGTGCCATAGCAGCACCACCGGCGGTGATCAATGCCATCACCAACGCTCTTGGAATTCGACATATCGACATGCCGGCGACACCGGAAAAAGTCTGGCGCGCCGCCAGGCAGTCAGCATGATTGCGGGAGAATAAAAAATGTATAACTTTAATTATCACAAGGTTCATTCGGTTGCTGAGGCAGTCAAGGCTCTGAACAATTCCGAAGATGGCAAGTTTGTAGCCGGCGGGCAGACGATGTTACCGACGATGAAACACCGGCTGGCCAACCCTTCCGATCTGATCGACCTGGGCGGGATTGCCGACCTGCAGGGTATCAAGGTCAAGGGAGACAAACTGATCATCGGTGCGATGACCACTCATGCGACAGTCGCGGCATCGAATGAAGTGCAGACGATGATACCGGCACTGGCAAAACTTGCAGGCCATATCGGTGATCCTGCGGTACGCAATCGCGGCACCCTGGGAGGCTCTATAGCCAATAATGATCCGGCGGCGGATTACCCGGCCGCGGTCATTGCGCTCGGCGCTACAATCACGACCAACAAACGCGAAATCAGCGGTGATAATTTTTTTACCGGCATGTTTGAAACGGCTTTACAAGCGGATGAATTGATTGTTTCCGTCACGTTTCCCAAACCAACCGCTGCGGCCTATATGAAATTTGAGAACCCTGCTTCCCGTTACGCCATCGTTGGCATCTTTGTTGCAGTTTTTGAAAAAGAGTCCGGCAAAGAGTCCGGGAAAGACGTAAGAGTCGGCGTCACCGGTGCCACACCTTGTGCCCACCGCGGCATGCGCCTGGAAACAGCACTCAACAAGGACTTTTCTCCGTCGGCAGTGGATAAGGTGGAGATTCCGGTGGAAAAGATGAATGCCGACATCCATGCCAGCGCCGAATACCGCGCTCATCTGGTAAGGGTGATGACAAGACGTGCAGTTGAAGCCTGCCTGTAGGATTTGACCAGTGTCAGAACGCTTACCGGAAAATGTTGATGAAACCCTGGCTCTGCTGCAGAAAGGTAACTATATCGCCGATCGCAGCCTCGCCACTACCCTGTTTCTGGCACTGAAACTGCAACGTCCGCTTTTTGTCGAAGGTGAGGCAGGAGTGGGAAAAACAGAGATTGCCAAGGTGCTGGCTGCCACCCTGAACCGACCACTGGTGCGCTTGCAATGCTATGAGGGACTGGATATTTCTTCTGCGGTATATGAATGGAATTATGCACGCCAGATGATCGAGATACGACTGGCGGAAGCAGCGGGGCAGATTGACAGGGATTCCTTGGCGAAAAATATTTTTACCAGGGACTTTCTGATCGAACGTCCGATTCTGCAGGCCTTGAACAATAATGACAGCGGGCCCGCTGTGCTTTTGATCGACGAACTGGATCGCACTGACGAACCTTTCGAAGCTTATCTGCTGGAGGTATTGTCGGATTTCCAGGTCACGATTCCCGAACTCGGCACCATCAAGGCAGAAAAACCTCCAATTGTGATCATTACTTCCAATCGCACTCGCGAAATTCACGATGCATTGAAGCGCCGTTGTCTCTATCACTGGGTTGATTACCCCAATGCCGAGCGTGAACTGCAGATACTGCAATCCCGGCTGCCGGGAATCGGCCGTGAGCTCAGCACCGAAGTAGTGGCCTTTGTTCAGGCGCTGCGGGCCCGGGAGTTGTTCAAGGCGCCCGGTGTGGCGGAAACCCTTGATTGGGCCGAAGCGCTGGTACAACTGGATCAGG
>JBBDXV010000184.1:3389-5464 GCA_040902165.1 Pseudohongiellaceae bacterium | reverse complement strand
CAGCTACGCCCCGATGTGGTGCTTATTGATCTGCAGTTTCCCGGTCCTGACATTCTCGAGAGTCTGGCAGTGGTTAATGACCACAATCCGGTGCCGATGGTGATGTTCAGTCAGGAGAACAATCCGGAAACCATACGCGAAGCCTTCCGCGCCGGGGTCAGCACCTATCTGCTGGAGGGTATTCATCCCGACAAGGTCAAACCCATCATCGATGTCGCGCTCGAACAATTCAATGCCTGGCAGGCTTTGCGCCGCGAGCTTGTCACGGCGCGACTTCAGCTTGAGGATCAGAAACTGTTGCTGCGGGCAAAAGCCCTGCTAATGCAGCAGCGCAGTCTAGACGAAGAGGGAGCGCACAGGCTGCTTACCCGCATGGCCATGGACAATAATCTCAAACTGGGAGATATGGCCCGTACCGTGATCGCGTCGTTCGGCAACGGGAAAAAACCATGAACCGAAACTTTGCCCAGTGCCTGCCTCCACTGGATATTCCGGCATTGCCCTGTCCACCGGAATCCAGCGCCCGCTGTCCGCTGAAAGTTTTCTGATGATCGGGCACTAAAACGGCGCAAAAGCGCGGTGCTTGAACCAAAACAGAACGCTGGCCGCGACTACAGCCAGTCAGGATTGCTTGAAACCTGCGGAAAATCGCAGATTCGAAGTTGGCACACGAAATGCAATGTCCTGACCAGTGCCCGGGAATTCATCAGTCACTGGTCGACCCTCTCTCTCCCCCTGTCGACCGGCCGCTGAAGAATACGGCCCCCGGGCACCAGGGTGATGATGCCCACGCAGTTGAACTTTCACTGCGTGGGCTTTTTTTTGGACATGGATAAATGACAGGGTGATGTAACGATGAAAAGGGAATGGACTTTGCGTATTCGGAAATTTTCAGTGCTGGCCATACTGGGTATCCCGTTCACTCTCCAGGCTGATGTGGGTCCGCCGGAAAAGGATGAACTTAAATTCGGGTTCATCAAGCTGACCGACATGGCTCCGATCGCAGTAGCTTATGAACTTGGCTACTTCGAAGACGAAGGTCTCTACGTCACCGTGGAACCGCAGGCCAACTGGAAGGTGCTGCTGGACGGTGTGATCGACGGACAGCTGGACGGCGCCCATATGCTGGCGGGCCAGCCACTCGCCGCGACCATCGGCTTCGGGACCGAGGCGCATATCGTCACTCCTTTCAGCATGGACCTTAATGGCAATGCCATTACCGTATCAAATGCCGTATGGAAAAAAATGTCTGAACACATACCGCGACAGGACGGCAAGCCGGTGCATCCGATTTCTGCGGCAGCGCTCAAACCGGTCGTGGAAAGTTATCGGGACCGTGGACAGCCGTTCAATATGGCGATGGTATTTCCGGTGTCCACACACAACTACGAATTGCGCTATTGGCTGGCAGCCGGTGGCATACATCCAGGTTACTACGCACCACACAAGGGCGATATTGCCGGAACATTGGATGCAGAAGTCCTGCTGTCGGTAACACCGCCGCCGCAAATGCCGGCAACACTCGAGGCCGGAACCATCTTCGGTTACAGCGTAGGTGAGCCCTGGAACCAGCAGGCTGTATTCAAGGGAATCGGTGTTCCGGTTATCACCGACTACGAGATCTGGAAAAACAATCCGGAAAAAGTTTTCGGTATGACCCAGGCGTTTACCGAACAGTACCCCAACACCACGATCCGGATCGTGAAGGCATTGCTGCGCGCGGCGCGCTGGCTGGATGAAAATGACAATGCCAATCGCATAGAAGCGGTTGCGATGCTGTCACGGCCCGAGTATGTCGGTGCGGACTTCGAGGTGATTGCCAATTCGATGACCGGTACCTTTGAATATGAAAAAGGCGACAAACGAGAAGTGCCGGATTTCAACGTATTCTTCCGTTATCACGCCACCTATCCCTATTACTCCGATGCGATCTGGTATTTGACGCAGATGCGTCGCTGGGGCCAGATCGCGGAACCCAGGTCTGATGCGTGGTACTTCGAGACCGCCGCCAGGGTTTATCGGCCCGACCTGTACCAGCTTGCTGCCGCGGATTTGATCGCCGAGGGTTATTTTAC
>JBBDXV010000184.1:0-3289 GCA_040902165.1 Pseudohongiellaceae bacterium | reverse complement strand
AATCTCACCAGTGAATACCAGCAGGAGAAGATTCGGGAAAATGAGTTTTATCAACGCCAGGAGGATCGTAATACCGCAAGGCTTGCAGCGGAACCTGAGGCGAAGATTCGCTGGCGCGAATACACCGGTTCACCTACGTTTCCTGACCGGGTCCTGACCAGTCTGAAGACGGTTGCATTCGGATTTCTGATCGCTTCGATTATCGCCATTCCGCTCGGTGTTCTCTGCGGGCTCAGCGATACGCTCTACAGCGCCATCAACCCAGTAATTCAATTGTTCAAACCGGTGTCCCCGCTGGCCTGGTTGCCTCTGGTAACCATGGTCGTGAGTGCCGTCTATGTTTCCGATGCACCGATGTTTGACAAGTCATTTCTCATTTCTGCCTTCACCGTGGCCCTGTGCTGTCTGTGGCCTACGGTGATCAATACCACGGTCGGCGTAACAGGTGTCAGTCGGGACCTGATTAATGTGAGTCGAGTCATTCAGTTACCTGCCTGGCGGCATGTACAGAAAATCGTACTGCCTTCGGCGCTGCCGCTGATGTTCACCGGTTTGCGCTTGTCACTGGCCACCGGCTGGATGGTACTGATCGCGGCAGAGATGCTGGCACAGAATCCCGGTCTCGGGAAATTCATCTGGGATGAATTTCAAAACGGCAGTTCCGATTCGTTGAGTCGCATCATGGTAGCGGTGCTGGTAATCGGTTTCATCGGATTCCTGCTCGACAAACTGATGCTGCAACTGCAGCGCCGTTTCAGCTGGGACAAACAGTCAGTGATTCGTTAGGGCCGTGGTTAGTCAGGGCCGCGGTTAGTCAGGAGAGAAAATATGAGTGCATTTCTGGAAATCAGCAATGTCGGTATTGAGTTCAATACCGATAGCGGCACTTTCCGTGCGTTGCAGGCAGTCAACCTGAAGATTGAACAGGGTGAATTCATTTCCCTGATCGGACACTCTGGTTGTGGAAAATCCACCGTACTCAATATCGTCGCCGGACTGCTAAAGGCCACCGAGGGCGGAGTCATACTCAACGGCAAGGAAGTGAACACGCCCGGCCCGGATCGGGCGGTGGTATTCCAGAACCATGCCCTGCTTCCCTGGATGACTGTCTATGAGAATGTCGAGCTGGCGGTAAAACAGGTATTCCGTGGTCAAAAGTCGCGCCGGGAAATCATGAGCTGGATAGAACACAATCTCGAACTGGTGCAAATGAGTCACGCCCTGCACAAGATGCCGCATGAAATCTCCGGCGGCATGAAGCAGAGAGTTGGCATCGCCAGATGTCTCGCGATGCAACCGAAGGTATTGCTGATGGATGAACCTTTTGGCGCCGTGGATGCGTTGACCCGTGCCCATCTGCAGGACTCGCTGATGGAGATTCACCAGGATCTGGGCAATACCGTCATCATGATTACCCATGACGTAGACGAAGCCGTATTGCTGTCCGATCGTATCGTGATGATGACCAATGGGCCGGCTGCCACGGTCGGCGAAATACTCAACGTGGATTTGCCAGGACCACGGGATCGACTCTTGCTGGCGGAACACCCGCAGTTCAATCATCTGCGTCAGCAGGTATTGAAATTCCTCTACGCCAGGCAGAAATTTCCTTCGGCACTGCCGGCAAAATCAGCACACAAAAAAAGGTTTTCTGAAAACCCTCCAGCAAGACGCAGAGAGCACGTGGCCTGATCCATGGAACGATTGATTATTGCAGGTGCAGGCATGGCGGCGGCGCAATTGCTGAAGGAGCTGGTTCAGCTCCCGGTAACTTATGACATTCAGTTGATTGGTGCCGAACCGCACCCTGGCTATAACCGTATTCTGTTGTCTTCGCTGTTGGCCGGCGAAAAGACTACGGCAGATCTTGGTCTCATGGAGGACGACTGGTATGCACGGCATGGGATTTCTGTGTTTACCGGTGAGACTGTCACTTCGGTCGATGTAAAAGGCCGGAAATTGTTCACCTCTACCGGGCGTACCGCGCATTACGATCGACTCGTGATCGCGACCGGCTCCCGACCTTTTGTGCCGCCGGTACCGGGACTGACCGGCAGTGGCGTCATGGTTTTTCGAAGTCAGGCGGATCTGCATGCCATTCGACAGGCGGCGTCAACCGCGGCAACAACAGGTTCAAACGCAGTCGTCATTGGCGGCGGTCTGCTGGGTCTGGAGGCCGCCTGCGGGCTGAGGAAGCTGGGTGTTGTGGTTACCGTCGTCAATCGCGAGGACAGGCTGATGCCGCGTCAGCTTGATCGTACTGCCGGTGAAGTTCTGCAGCATTCCCTGGGCCGGCAGGGAATCGAATTCAGATTGGGTGCCGAACCTCGACAGATTCTGAGGACTGCTGAGGTCGTTGCAGGCATTGAGCTGTCCACCGGTGAACGACTGTCATGCTCGATGGTGCTGGTGACCGCCGGGATTGTACCGGAGTGTGCGATGGCAAGAGTCTCCGGCATTCCGTGCAAGCGCGGCATTCTGGTCAATGAAAGGCTTGAGACCGACATTGGGAATATTTATGCGTTGGGCGAATGCTGTGAGATCAATGGCCTGACTTTTGGGCTGGTCGCGCCGGTCTACGAACAGGCGCGGGTACTTGCGCGGGTACTGAATCACGACCGCAAGGCCACCTATATTCACAAGGAAGTATCGACACAACTCAAGGTGGCGGGTATTTCCGTGGTCTCGGCCGGTCAGCTGCCGTTTGTCGCGGACAGCCGCTCACAGATTGTGCTCGATAGAGTCAATGGCATTTACCGGCGTCTGGTCTATAGCCGGGAGAAACTCGCCGGTTATGTACTGGTGGGAGACTCCCTGCATAACGCGATGTATGAGGATCTGCTGGAGCAAGATCAGATCCTGTCGCGGGCCGGCCCGGAAATCATGTTTGGTCAAAACAACAGTGTCGCTGAACCGCAGCGGGTGGCCGCATGACCAGAGAAATAAAAAAAATTGTGGTGGTCGGCAACGGCATGGTCGGCCACTATTTCGTCGAAAAGCTGGCGCAACTGAAATTGCCGTTGGATATCACTGTCATCGGTGCCGAGCCACGGCCGGCCTATGACCGTGTGCACCTGTCGGAACTATTCAATGGGCGGAATCCGGAAGACCTGGCACTCACGACACGGGAGCACTATCAAGCGCTCGGCATCACCGCCAGTTTCGGTGATGAAGTCGTCAGTATTGATCGCGATGCGCGACAGGTAGTCACCGGCCTGGGCCGGCGCTTTGACTATGACAAACTGGTGCTGGCTACCGGTTCCTGGCCCTTTGTGCCGCCGATACCCGG
>JBBDXV010000183.1:0-5490 GCA_040902165.1 Pseudohongiellaceae bacterium | reverse complement strand
GGTCCAGTCTTGCATCAATCATCGCTTCCAGCTTGCCCAGTACCGCATCACTTTCTACCGAACTGCGAACCGCATCCTGTAATTGTGCCCGAAATGATTCGCGTTCGAAAAGATTGGAGAAGTACTCCCGCATGCGCTCAATAAACGGTTTGCGCAGACCATCCAGCGCAGCCCGACCTCCAATCATGCCGAGCATACTGCCAAGACGAGACTCGAATATGGTATCTACCAGCGATTCAAATGCAGCATCAAGATCCATCCTCTGGGTCGCGAGATTCAGTTCTGACTCAAGACGATCGGTAATTTCGGTTGCCGTCTGGAAAAAACGATCGAGATTGGATTTGTTGAAAAACTGATCCATGATCATTTTACGTATGCCAATTTTGAATTCTTCAAATCGCAAGGGGATAACCCCTGAGCCGTAAAACCCTGGCACTTTTTCAAACAACATATAGATTGCCAACCAGTTGGTTACGCCTCCTGACAATGCAAACAAGCCGGTGTTGAGGACATAGATGCGCCAGGGATCCACCAGCAGCAAGCCGCCAAGGGTTACCATCAGGGCAGATAAATTGCTGATCAGACTTTTGTCGAATTTCATATTTCAAATACGGCGATGGGACATGACCGGCATATTGTGGCGGATTTTTCTGAGCAGCGCGAGATCGATACCTGCAACGGCAATCCCTTCTCCAGAGGGGATACAGTCCAGCACGGTTCCCCAGGGGTCCACGATCATCGAGTGTCCCCAGGTTTCCCGCCTCTCATTATGTATACCGCCCTGATTGGCAGCAATCACATAACATTGATTCTCTATGGCGCGCGCTCGCAACAGTGGTTCCCAGTGGGCTTTGCCGGTCGTGTGAGTGAATGCCGATGGGACGGTAATCAGTTCGGCTCCTGATTCCCTGAGCCGCCGATAAAGCTCCGGGAAGCGCAGGTCATAACAGATGCTGAGTCCAAGATGACCCAGGTCAGTTTTAACTGTCGCCAGCTCATCACCCGGCTCAAAACTGCGAGACTCGGAATACTCCGCCTGTCTATCCTCGACGGTCACATCAAACAAATGCATCTTGTCATAACGTGCCAGGACAGCGCCATCGCGACCATAAACCAGACAGGCCGGCCGAACGCGTCCGTCAGTCAGGATTTCATCGGGTTTTCCCGGGCGCGAGAGCAATGGAATGGTGCCGGCGACCAGTATCAACCGGTGAATCTTTGCCTGTTCCGCCAGGAATCGCTGTAACAGGGTCTGACTCGCGCCTTCAATTTCACCGTATTGCTGCAAAGGCCCGCCGTCCAGAACGGCAAAATTTTCCGGTAGCAATACGAGTTGCGCATTCCTTGCTGCGGCCTCGGCAATCAGCCGTCTGGCTGATTCAAGATTGTCATGAATGTTTGCCTTGCTGACCATCTGTACTGCGGCAACCACGGGTAATGAATCTGACATAGCGTTTTTCTGTCTACCTTGGTAAATCCAGTGTCATAGTGCCGGCGGGATCGCCGGCGCAGCCGTTGTCGCAGATTTCGGTGAACCAAATGCTTCCTTGAACTGGGGTTCCAATCCCTCCCAGGGTCCGATCAAGGTGTACTGTGCGCTGGTCAAATTATCCATCTGTTCCCCAAAGATGCGTTCAAACAAATAGGCGCCTATGGCCAACGGAATATTCGCCGTGAGCAATCCCAGCCACGGAATATTATCGCTGAGTGGCAGGGTCAGGTACATCTCGCCGTTGATGGTCTGCTGAACCAGATCCAGTTGTCCGGTTATTTGATAGACACTGGAAGGTCCGGAAATGATAAGGCGGTCATTGATGGTAACGATACCATTCTGCAGTGTTAGATCTCCGGTGATATCGTCGTATGCGAGACCCCTGCGCAATAGATCGTCACTGAAACGTGCACGGCGCATGATGGCGTCAAAATTCAGAATGCTGATCAGCTTGAGCGCGCCACTTCCACCACCGCGTTGCAGAAAACGCCCATCCCGTACAGCGAGTTGTACCTGACCACTCAAACCGGCAGCGGAAAAGTAAGCTGGTGAACCCGGCCAGTCGAGACTGGCGTCAAAGCGGGCACTGCTGCTTTCCAGGCTGGCCGCATAACCATTGTTACTGAGAACATCTGCCAGATCCCGGGCGGTAACGATGCCGGTCAGATAGCTGTGATGCTGTGACCCGTCGTACTGCCAGCGAAATCGTGGTGGCTCATTACCGGGCAGGCCCAATTGCAAGCCACGAAAATTACCTGCCAGATCTGTAAATTCAGCGCCTTCCATCGTCGGGTCGAGGGTAAACTGACCAAGCCCATAATCCCGTTCGCCGATCTGAAAACTGCCGGTGTGAAACTTGAGCCTGGGAAAGCGGCGCGGATCCAGCATGGCCAGGGGATCAATTCGCGGTAGCAGTTCGTCCTCTGGTTCCGCGATAGCGGTTTCTGCGGCTGCCTGACCTGCTGAATCGCTTCCCGGCAGGCGAAGATAGGCAAGATAAGCCTCTATGTATTCGTCCTCGGCAAAAGGAATCAATACGGTACCGGCAACCGCATCACTGTTCAGACCCACGGACCAGAATTCAGTGCGGTCCAGATGCTGGATTTCTACATTGATCAACGGCAGCTGCTGACCAAACAGGTCAAGGGTTCCGACATCCAGGTTCACCGTTGCGATCGAGTCCCTGAACGCCGCGGCGGGAGATTCCTGACCGGCGTAGTTTTCCAGCAAGTCAAGCCATTCGGATACAACAAAGTTGTCAAGGTTTCCTCGCACTTCCATGCCTGGTTTTTCCCGGCTTGGAGTCCAGGGATCAGCAATGCCGGGAACGGTGCCGAGATAGACGACGCCGGCCACAACATTTCCATCCTGCAGCAACATGCGACCGGTCAGATCAGCACCCAGATTGATACTCAAAGGTTGGGGTCCCGGCCCTATCCCCATCTCAATATGCAAGGGCCGCCGCTGGGTTGCGGACTTTCCCAGGGGCTGAGGCAGATTGACCCGAACGCCCTGCAAATCCGAGTCAATGACCAGGGAGACACCTTCATTGCCGCCCGGCAGGTTCAGTCTTGCCTGGTAATTCACGGTGCCTTCGCTCAGTCCCAGCAGATTGCGTACAAATTCCGATTGCCGCGGCCATGCGGCAAGCACAGCGCTGTCGGCCACACCGATTACACTTACCGTATTTTTCATACCACCTGTATCACTTGCTATGGATTGCAGACTTATCTGTGCTGGCGCAGCAAAAAAGTGCGCACGCATTGCGCTGTCGTGCAATCCCAGACCCGTGGTGTAATTGATATTTCCTGTCAGCCCGCTGAACTGCAATTGTAAATCCGGAATCAGCAGATCGTTCTGTTCAAGTCTCGCAGCGACTTCCACATGGGTCTGTGGCAATGGCGCTGTCAATGGCACTGACAATGGTACCTTCAACCTGAGACCGGCGGTAACCTCACCAGTGGCCTGCCAACCGTCAATGATTTGATCCAGACCGAGATTCAATGGCGCAGCGGCCAGAAAATTCACCGCCGCCTGCAGCTGACCTTGAACCTCACCCTCGACCTCAAGCCAAAGTTCATTCCCGTTCAGGCTGCGTATAGTCCCGCGGGTTTCTCCCAGATCCATCGCTGCAGTTATGCCACTCCGAACCGCGATATCCGCTTCCTTGTCACGCACCAGGATCCGGCCATCAAGCGCAGTCAGGTCCGGCCAGATTTCCTGATAACGCAAATGCGCGTTGGAAAAATCGTAAAAACTATGAAATGTTTTCTCGGCTTCTACCGCGGTCGGCAGAACCGACCCGCGATAGATCACGCCGGCCTGACTGACCGATGCATCTATCAAGGCAGCATCAAGCCATTTCATTGTATTCAGCAAGGGGCTTTTCAGGTTTGGAGCTGACGGCAGGTAGGGAGTCTTTTGATTTCCCTTCACATCGCGCGCACCTACCAAGAGACTGAACGCACTTCGCTGCCTGCCGTCATTGTAGGTAACGAGGTCGGATTCAAACTGTACATGGCCATCGACAATATCTGACCGGGCGTGAATCACGCCGCTCACCAGATGAACACGTCTTGTCTCACCAATGTCTACCTGGAAATCCAGCGCCCCGTTGACCTGATCATACTGCCAGTTATCGACGAAAACAGACGGGATATTGATCGACAAATTTTCTGATGCCACTTCAACGCGACCATGAACCTGCTGTTGTTGAAAATCATACGCGGCCTGCAGGTACCCGGAGACTCCGCTCATGGTCGGCGAGTTACGAACGGACCCCAAGGCTACATCATGCAGATTCGCAGTCAGTTCAAAATCATTTTCTGTATCCGCCTGTAGCGGATAATAAAGGGAAATATTCGACAACCGGCCAAGCGGCTGATACGAGCTCAACTGTTGCTGCAACGTCGCAGCTGTCAATCCCAGTGATGCACTCAAATCCGAGGCAAGTCCCAGGTCCAGCTGTTGAGCATGCAATAACAGGGCATTGTCACCACTGTAGTTCAGGAAATAATCACTGTCGGGCCATTGCCGTTGTTGCCAGGTGAATTCCAGACCATTGATTGTCAATGTCCAGGCACCGGAGTCCCGGGTTCGCGTCCACATGGTTCGAGCGGAAAGCGCCTCAACCACCACCTGCTCACTTTGATCAGGAGTCAGCGCAATACGGTTTATGTCGCCGACTACCGTAACACCGTTCAGCTGGCCGTTGTCGAGATCAAGCCAGATATTTCCACCTCCGGCCATCTGGTCGAGTCGGGTGTCCCCCAGCTCCATCCCTGCAAGAACATCGGAATAATCAGCCTCGGGAACACGCAGGTGAATTCGCCCATTGACCTGTTGCAAATCACTGCCTGTTACTTCCATGGATAATAGTATCTGTTCCCGGTCACTCTCCCTGTTAGCATTGATATGAAAAAAGTGTTCGTCGCCACGGTTCTGAATGATTGCCAGTCCATTTTGTAGTTTCGTCGTCACACCGCTCGCACCACTCAGATTAACTGTGAGGTCTCTCAACTCAAGTCGCGACACCTGCAACAAAGTCCGGTAGATGTCGTCAAGCCCCAATACCGGACCCGCGCTGCCGACACCGCGAAGCTGCCACTCACCGTTCTGCGCCTGAACCGCACTGGCCTCCATTCTTTCAACCACGAAATTTTCCAGTTCCCAGCGCCGCAACAACAAGCTGCGACCGACATTGAAAATCAGGGTGGCGTGATCAAATTCGAGGGCGACTTCAGGCTCGGGCAGCGCATCGGATGCTGGATCATCTTCAATCGGCACCAGCAATCTCAGGCCGGTCACTTCCAGCACAGGATTGAAGCCTTCGAAGCGACCGGTCAGTGAATCAATAGCAATGGGGACACCGGTAATGTCGAACAGCCAACCTTCAACCTGGGTTTTGTAATTGGATACCGCAGGAATGAACTGGCGACCGATGCTGAGAAAGGCCGCGAAAAGTATTAGCAGGAGAACTGCCAGCAATATCAGTTGCT
>JBBDXV010000182.1:0-35232 GCA_040902165.1 Pseudohongiellaceae bacterium | reverse complement strand
AGGTGTGGCAACAATAAAAGACCGAGCGAGCGGTCTGTTGCAACAACTCCTGCCACCCGGCGCCGATCATCGCCTTTCGTTGGCTGGATTCAAATCGCATTTTCACGTAAAATTCGCGCCTGCTTTTACCGGTTCCACGCCGGCATTTTCCGAGGATCAAACTGTGCTTGAAGTCTATCGACAGCATGTCAAGGAACGCGCTGAACAGGGCGTCGTGCCAAAACCACTGAACGCAGAACAGGTTGCCGCACTGGTGGAACTGTTACAGGCACCCCCCAGGGGCGAAGAAACGTTTTTGCTCGACCTGATCACCCATCGCGTTCCACCCGGCGTGGATGAAGCCGCCTATGTCAAGGCCGGATTTTTGTCTGCCATTGCCAGAGGAACCGCCAGCTCGCCGTTAATTGATCAAGCCCTGGCAGTAAAACTGTTGGGCACCATGGTAGGCGGTTACAACATTGCCACTCTGGTGGAACTTCTGGACAACAGCAGGCTGGCCGATGCTGCTGCGACAGAACTGACCCACACCCTGCTGATGTTTGATGCCTTTCACGATGTCGCAGAAAAAGCCATAGCTGGCAACCGCAGTGCCGCAAGAGTGCTGCAAAGCTGGGCAGATGCCGAGTGGTTCACTTCGCGGCCGGCATTGCCTGACATTCTTACTGTCACCGTGTTCAAAGTGCCTGGCGAGACCAATACCGACGATCTGTCACCAGCCCAGGATGCCTGGTCACGACCGGATATCCCGTTGCACGCCAAGGCCATATACAAGAACCCGAGAGACGGTGTCAGCAATGCTGAACAGCAGATTGAACAACTGAAAATGAAAGGCCACCCGGTTGCCCTGGTTGGCGATGTCATGGGAACCGGTTCGTCGCGCAAGAGCGCTACCAACTCGGTGCTCTGGTTCACCGGGGATGATATTCCCTACGTGCCGAACAAACGCGCCGGCGGTGTCTGCATCGGCGGCAAAATAGCCCCAATTTTTTTCAATACCATGGAAGATGCCGGCGCCCTGCCGTTCGAATGCGATGTAGACAAACTCAATAGCGGTGACGTAATCGACATCAAGGTCTACGAAGGCAAGGTTTGCAAACACGGCAGCAAGGAAGTACTGAGTGAGTTCAGCCTGAAGACCGAGGTGCTGCTGGACGAAGTTCGCGCCGGCGGTCGTATACCGTTAATCATCGGCAGAGGACTGACACAAAGGGCACGGGAAACCCTTGGCCTGGCGCCTTCCAAGATATTCAAATTACCGAGCAGCGCAGTGGCGTCAGCGAAAGGGTTTACGCTCGCGCAAAAAATGGTAGGTCGCGCCTGCGGCGTGCAAGGTGTTCGCCCCGGCAGTTACTGTGAACCGAGAATGACCACGGTCGGCAGTCAGGACACCACCGGTCCGATGACCCGTGACGAACTCAAGGATCTGGCCTGTCTCGGATTTTCCGCTGATCTGGTGCTGCAGTCCTTTTGTCATACCGCCGCCTATCCCAAACCGGTAGACATTGAAACCCAGCACACACTGCCCGACTTTATCCAGACCCGCGGCGGCGTAGCACTGCGTCCCGGTGACGGCATCATCCACTCCTGGCTCAACCGCATGCTGTTGCCCGATACCGTTGGCACCGGTGGCGATTCTCACACCCGCTTCCCGATTGGTATTTCCTTTCCTGCCGGTTCCGGCCTGGTCGCCTTTGCCGCAGCCACCGGGGTTATGCCGCTGGACATGCCGGAATCGGTACTGGTGCGCTTCAAGGGAAGGATGCAGCCCGGCATCACCTTGCGCGACCTGGTCAATGCGATTCCCTATGCAGCCCTGAAAAGCGGTGACCTGACCCTGGAGAAGAAAGGCAAGAAGAATGTGTTTTCCGGTCGCATACTGGAAATTGAAGGACTGCCGAATCTGAAAGTCGAGCAGGCTTTTGAGATTTCTGATGCCTCGGCCGAGCGTTCCGCCGGTGGCTGCACCATCCGTCTCGCCAAGGAACCCATCATCGAATACCTCAGTTCCAACGTGGTATTGCTGCGCTGGATGATCGAACAGGGTTATGGCGATGCGCGCACCCTCGAACGCCGTGCCCGCGCCATGGAAGAATGGTTAGCCAATCCACAATTGCTGGAAGCCGATGCGGATGCAGAGTATTACAAGATCATTGAGATTGATCTCAATGAAATCAGGGAACCGTTGCTGGCCTGTCCCAATGATCCGGATGACATCAAACCCCTGTCGGCGGTACAGGGTACCAAAATAGATGAGGTGTTTATCGGTTCCTGTATGACCAATATCGGTCATTTCAGGGCAGCCGGCGAAGTGCTGAAACAGATAGGTGGCGTGATTCCCGGTCGTCTGTGGATAGCACCGCCGACCAAGATGGACCAGCATCAGCTGACGGAAGAAGGTGTTTACAGTACTTTCGGCGTCTCCGGTGCCCGCACCGAAATGCCAGGCTGTTCATTGTGTATGGGTAATCAGGCGAGAGTTGCTGCAAACTCGACGGTTGTCTCAACCTCGACGCGAAATTTCCCTAACCGTCTTGGTCAGGGTGCAAATGTCTTTCTCGCCTCTTCCGAGCTGGCTGCCGTCAGTGCCGCATTGGGGAAAATACCCAGCATGGCTGAATACATGAAGTACATGGGCAAAATCGACACCATGGCAGACAAGATCTACCGTTATCTTAATTTCAATGAAATCAAATCCTATCAGGATGCAGCGGAGCGGGCGAAGAATATACCCTTGACTGACGTGAGAGACGTCGCCTGAGCGAGATTGTAACCGGTACCCTTGCTTGTATTGTCAATGTGAGTCTGGCGGTTTCAAGCGAGGCTCTTTTCAACCACCTCGAATACATCCTTGGATAGTGCCGGTTCGGCTCGCATACGCTCAAGTTCACCGCGCATCAGCGCACCTCGGGGGATGCCGAATTTCTTCCAGCGCGTCAACGGCGCCAACAGTCTGGCGGCAATCTGCGGATTGAGCTTGTCCAGCACCAGGATCTGGTCAGCCAAAAAACGGTAACCGCTACCACTTGCCTCATGGAAATTCACCAGGCTACCGGCGCTAAACGCACCGATGACTGATCGCACTTTATTGGGATTTCTGATATTAAATGCCGGATGCTGCATCAGTTTTTTAACCTGCTCCAGGGTACCGGGCAGCTGGCTGCGCGCCTGGCTGCTCAGCCATAGATCCACTACCAGCGGTTCGTGTTGCCATTTTTTGTAAAACTTCTCCAAAGCGGCAGCGGTAACGCCCTTCTCGACCGCTGCCACAGAATTCACCAGACAATTCAATGCCGCACTTTCATCTGTCATATTGTCAGCCTGATGAAACTGTTGCGCAGAAAGCTCCACACTCTGCTCTGTTTCCAGTCTGGAAAGATAGGCAAGCGCTGTGTTCTTCAACGACCGCCGGGCAACTGCCTCAGCAGCGACGGAGAATTCGCCGCTGTTTGCAGTAGATCGGTACAGGTCCTGCCACATCCCCTCAAGACTCATTGCCAGCGATCTGGCGAGAAACTCGCGCACCGCATGGATTGCCTCTACTTCTGCCACATCCGCGATTTCGATCAGATAACTCTCTGCCGGCAGGGTCAGGACTTGACTGAGCATCGCACCATCCTGACCGGGATCCTCCAGCGCCGATTGCAGAATTCCTTCGTAGGCCTGTTTGAGTATCTCAGGCAATTTGAGATCAGATTCATTCTGGTAAGCCGTCTGCAATTCCAGCATCAGACCCACCGCCAGTTGTTGGGACGCATTCCAGCGATTAAACCCGTCTGTGTCATGCACCATCAGGAAATACAAATCCTCCGGCGTATAGTCAAAATTGAGCCGCACCGGTGCACTGAAGCCGCGTAAAAGCGAAGGTATCGGCTCCCCTTTCACGTCTTCAAACACATATTCCTGCTCCGGCTCGGTTACTTGCAACACCATGTCGGTCACAGTATCTGACTTGGCATTAGCGCTATTGCAATGTAATGCCATCTCGTTTCCGTCACGACCGAGCAGACCCAGGCGCAGTGGTATGTGAAATGGCAGCTTGTGTTTCTGTCCCGGAGTTACCGGACAGTGCTGCCTTATCGTCAACCGGTAGGTCTGCACGGCGGCATCATAATTTCCCCTCACATCCAGCACCGGGGTGCCGGCCTGCGTATACCAGTTACGAAACCGGGTCAAATCCACACCGCTGGCCTCTTCCATCGCCACAACAAAATCTTCCGTGGTAACTGCCTGACCGTCATGGTGTGCGAAATAAAGATCTGTACCCTTGCGGAAATTGTCCGGTCCGAGAATGTGGCTGATCATCCTCACCACCTCTGCGCCTTTTTCATACACCGTCAGGGTATAGAAATTGGAAATTTCCATATATGAATCCGGACGTATCGGATGGGCCATGGGTCCGGCATCCTCGGCAAACTGGGCAGTGCGCAAAAGCGCCACGTCTTCCACTCTTTTTACCGTGCGGGAACCCATGTCAGCGGAAAATTCGGAATCCCTAAAAACGGTAAATCCTTCTTTCAGACTCAGCTGAAACCAGTCACGACAGGTGACACGATTCCCTGACCAGTTGTGAAAATATTCATGGGCAACAACCCCCTCAACACGCTGGAACGCGGCGTCCACCGTGGTCTTGGGATTGGCAAGCACACAGGAAGTATTGAAGATATTGAGCCCCTTGTTTTCCATCGCGCCCATGTTGAAGTCGTCAACTGCAACGATCATGAAAATATCCAGATCATATTCCCGACCGTAGACCTCCTCGTCCCAACGCATCGCCTGTTTGAGCGAACGCATTGCGTGATCGCATTTGTCGAGGTCTTTTTCTTCGACAAATATTCGCAGGACCACATCACGTGCGTTCATCGTGACAAACCTGTCTTCAACGCAGGCGAGATCCCCGGCCACCAGAGCAAACAGATAACAGGGTTTCGGGAAGGGATCGTGCCAGGTGACCCAATGGCGTCTGCCATCGCTTTCGGCGCCGGAATCAATCTGGTTGCCATTGGAAAGCAGAACCGGATATTTGTTGAAATCAGCAACGATGGTAGTAGTAAACACCGACATCACATCCGGTCGGTCCAGATAATAAGTGATACGGCGAAAACCTTCCGCCTCACATTGCGTACAGAACATCTTGCGTGATTTGTACAGTCCTTCCAGCGCAGTATTGTTCTGTGGCTCAATACGCGTGTGGCAGGTCAGGGAGAAGTCATCCCGCCTGTTGCCGAGCAGCCCCGCGAGATCGGGAATCGTGAGGCAATCTCCGTCCAATATATAGTCTGCAGCTGACAATTCCTGTTCATTGACAAGCAGTCGCTCCAGCTGCAGATACTGGCCGTTCAAAACCAGGCAGGATTGATCCGGTACATTTTCAGTGTCATTGAAACGTATCAACAGATCGGCCCGAACCAGGGCACAGTCTTCAAACAATTCAAAACGCAGATCGGTCTTGTCGATCAGAAATGCCGGTGGCTGATAATCCTTAAGATAAACCGTAGGGGTCCGGGCATTTCTCATACATCTGATCCTGGTAGATTTTCAAGCTGATAGTTTGACGTTGTAGCCGGAAAAACGGCGCATATTGATGACGCCTTCCGCAAACAACAGATACTGACCCTTTATTCCCAGCAGCACGCTTTCAATCTCGGCCGACTTGTCAAAGTTCAGGGTTGCAATTTTAGCCGGCGTGGCGGTTACCGGATAAGTTATATTCACCGGCTCAATGCCGGTCAGCACGCTGATGTCGAATGGCCCGAAGCGCCCGGTCACTTCTGCAACCTCGTCCTTGCAGATTTCCAGCAGATTTTTCTTTTCGGTTTCAAGATCAAGCACCTGACTTTCCGGGGTCAGCATGTCACGCCAGTTGGTTTTATCCGCCAGGTGTTGACTGAAGATGACTTCAAGTATTCCGGATTGCAAGCGACTGCGCACCCTGATGATGGCCAGCGCCTGTACTGCGCCCTGGTCGATCCAGCGGGTAGGAATCTGGGTTGCCCGGGTGATCCCCACCTTCAGGCCGGAGGAATTGGCCAGATAGACAATGTGGTCCTGCATGCAGTATTCCTCACCCCACTCCGGCTCCCGGCAAGTGCCTTGATCGAAATGACATTTTGCCGGATGAATAATGCAGGAATCACATTGTGCCAGACGCTGAAAACAGGGAAAGCAATATCCCTGGTTGAAGCTTTTCCTGGTCACCCGGCCGCAATGCACACACGCGATCTGACCGGTGTATTGCAGCCTGATTTTCTTTCCCAGCAAGGGGTTCAGGGGTATTGCCTCGTCGCCGAGGCGCAGGCTGTAACTTACCGGTGAGTCCAGTCGCGCGCTCATCTTGCGCAAGGTGCCTGTCGCTATTGCTTGCACGGTGGCTTGTCCTTTTTGAAATTGATAGCCCCGGTGTGCTGTTGTTCATCCAGATACCTGGACTCATAAGCGATGATCAATTGCATACTATGTTCCAGCTGCTCCGGTGAAAGCGGCTGACCACTATCCCATTTGCCCAGTTCCACCGCACTTTTTAACCGCGCATGGATAGTCGGTGTGATCGCCTCCACAAGCGCATCTACTGATTCAGGTTTGGCCGGTGGAATCGGGAATATATCGGTCATGCAACGCATCTCACAAATAAACCTAGCCTGATCTGGTCATGCGACTATAGAGCGCCAGCAGGACACCCAGAAGCAATCCGGAAAGCAGACCGCCGGCATGTGCGGCACTGGCAATCCAGGATGAGGCGAAGACTTCCATCAGCACCATCATCAGGATAAATACTGCGAACATTGAATTATTCAGCATCAGTCGATGTCGTGGTACAAAATTATGCAGAATCCAGGCATATCCCACCAGCCCGTAAACCACACCTGACATACCGCCGAAATTCGCCTGCTGACTCGCGAGATATTGGGCTGTATTACCAACAAAGGAAGTAATGATCACGACCAGCAGAAACACCCATGATGCCTGTATCACCTCCAACTGACGACCGAAATACCACAACCACAGCAGATTGAAAATGATATGCAGCTCGCCAAAATGCAAAAACATCGGCGTAAGAGTCTGTAGCAAGACCAGCGGCCCGTCGATGGCACCCAACAAGGCAGGAACACTATCCGCAGGCAAAGTTGGATAAAACAGGAAGTCCACAAGCTCAAGATCCCGGCCAAGCCGGGTCAGGACAGCGACCAGCAGACAAATAGCGGAAAGCGCAGCAGTAACCGGCGCCTTGCCGACGGCACCCCAGAAGCGCCACAGCAACTGTGCCGCACTGCCCGGCTCAACGATTGCGTTACGGGCACCAAAGGGATTGGTTTCCACGTCAAGCCGACCCGACTGCCAGGCGGTCAGCGCCTGTCGAATCAACTCCGCCTGTTGTTCGGTCTGTACTCGAATAACCTGGCGACCCGACTCTTCAACGATACGGTGAGGAATACCCTGCTGGGAGAGAAACTGGCTGAATGACTGCAAATTGACGTCAATATCAATGCTTGCCGCGACGATCATCCTGGATTATTCATCTTTCTTGGTTATCCTTCCTGATCATCTTTTTTTATCAGCAAATTACCCCAACCCAGTTTGCTGCGACAGGCTTCATAGAAACTGTGATCCAGCGGATGGACCAATTGCAAGGGCGCAGCCTTTTTACGCACGATGATTTCATCACCGGGAACGGCGGTAAATTTAACCTCTCCATCACAACTTAGTTGCGGCGAGATTGAATGCTTTTTGGCGACAACCAGGCGAATCCGGCTGTCTCCATCAACGACGATCGGTCGGCTGCTGAGAGAATGCGGATACATGGGGACAAGGACAATAGCATCCAGTGAAGGATGCATGATCGGACCGCCAGCCGACATTGCATAGGCAGTGGAGCCGGTTGGCGTAGCAACAATCAGGCCATCAGACTCCTGGCTATAAACAAAAAGATCGTCAACAAATAATTCAAATTCAATCATCTGTGCAGCCTTGCCCGGATGCAAAACCACATCATTCAAAGCACAACCGATGTGCCTGGATTTACCCTTATGAATAACTTCAAGATCCAGCAGAAAGCGGGACTCCATCGAATACTTGCCATCAAGCACTTCACCCAGGCGCAAATCAATTTCTTCCGGCAATATGTCGGTGAGAAAACCAAGTCGACCGCGGTTAACGCCAATCACCGGCACTTTCCCGGTCGCAATGGCATGGGCCGCGTTCAACATACTGCCATCGCCGCCGACTACCACTACCAGGTCGCAGTACTTGCTCAGATCTTCCCGGCTGGCAACTTCCTGCCCATGATTTTTAATCAGCGAAGAGGTCGCCTTGTCCATGACAATTTTTACCTTGCGCGTGGGTAAAAATTCCAATAACCGCTGCAGGGAAGCAACTACACCACTGTGTCCCGGTCTGCCGATAAGGCCAATTTTCTTGAATTTCTTCATTTATCGTATCCAGGCTTTAAATGCCGTGCAGTATACCATGGCGAACCAAAGCTACAGCCAGTAAGTTCTCGCTCTGCTTGTGAGGTTTCGAGTAGAATTCCCCGGCAGTTTGCACAAAGACCAGGAATAGAATCAGGTTTATGACACCGAAAACACTCGATCAAAACACGAAAATCGCCGTTGTCGGACTCGGCTACGTTGGTTTACCGTTGGCCTGCGAATTCTCACGCCGGTATCCGACCACCGGATTCGATATAAACAAGCGGCGCGTGACCCAGGTCAGTGAGGGACTTGATATTAACAAGGCCCTGACTGCCGAGGAGCTTAAAAGCTTCGACAATCTGCGATTGACCCATGACAGCCGTGACATGGCTGGCACCGATATTTTTGTTATCACCGCACCAACGCCGGTAGACAGTCAGAACCAGCCAGACCTGGGACCGATCCGGCATGCCAGTACACTGGTTGCCGAACAATTAAGCAAAGGCAATCTGGTAATCTTTGAATCTACAGTCTACCCCGGCGCCACAGAAGAGGTGTGTATACCGATCCTGGAACAGATATCAGGACTGAAGCTGAACCAGGATTTTTATGTTGGTTACAGCCCGGAGCGGGTGAATCCAGGCGACCAGGGACACCAACTCACGAATATCGTAAAAGTGACTTCCGGCTCCTGTGAAATAGCAGCCGAGCTGGTCGACAATCTGTATCTTTCCATCATCACGGCAGGCACCCATCGGGCCAGCAGCATCAAGGTCGCTGAAGCTGCCAAGGTAATAGAGAACACACAAAGAGACCTCAATATCGCGCTGATAAATGAACTGGCAATCCTGTTCAACAGAATGAATATTGACACTCATGAAGTGTTGCAGGCGGCGGGCAGTAAATGGAACTTTCTGAAATTCCATCCAGGTCTGGTGGGCGGCCATTGCATTGGAGTCGACCCCTATTACCTGACTTACAAGGCTCAGCAACTTGGCTACCATCCGGAAGTCATTCTGGCAGGTCGACGCATCAATGATTCCATGGGCGAATATGTTGCGGAACAGACTGTCAAACTGATGCTGGGCAAACGCATTCACGTTGTTGACTCAAGAATCCTGGTGTTGGGGCTGACATTCAAGGAAAATTGCCCGGATACAAGGAATTCCCGCGTCGTCGACATTATCCGTTGCCTGCAGTCCTATCATGCCGCAGTGGATGTCCATGATCCCTGGGTCGCTGAACTTGAACCGTCGCTTGCAGGCTCTGTGAACTTGACAGGCACACCACAGCCGGGAAGTTATGACGCTATAGTTATTGCCGTTGCGCATCGGGAGTTTGTCAGCATGGGCATAGAGCTTATCAGAAAACTTGGCAAGTCCAATTGTATTGTCTACGACGTCAAATCCACCTTTCCGTCCAACCATACCGATGGCCGTCTGTGAGTACCATTGAACCATGAAGATACTGGTAACCGGTGCTGCCGGATTTATTGGTCACGCGCTATGTCTGCGACTGCTGGAGCGTGGCGATGAAATCATCGGTCTGGACAATCTTAATGATTATTATGATGTACAGCTGAAACGCGACCGCCTTGCCCATCTCACCGACCACCAGGGATTCACAGATATTCGATTGAGTCTGGAGGATACTGACGAGATTGCCGCGCTGTTCCAACGCGAACTGCCGCAACGAGTGGTGAATCTTGCAGCCCAGGCCGGGGTTCGCTATTCCCTGGAGCACCCGGAAACTTATATGAGTTCCAATCTGGTCGGATTCCTGAACATTCTTGAAGGCTGTCGCCACAATGAGGTTGAACATCTGGTCTATGCCTCCAGCAGCTCGGTCTACGGCGCCAACACCCGTATGCCGTTTTCAGTTCATCATAACGTTGATCACCCTGTCAGCCTGTACGCCGCCAGCAAGAAGGCCAACGAATTGATGGCGCATACCTACAGTCATTTGTTCCGGCTGCCGACCACCGGGCTGCGTTTTTTTACCGTCTATGGACCCTGGGGACGACCCGATATGTCCCTGTTCACATTTACCAGCAACATCCTCGCGGGAAAGCCCATTGATGTTTTCAATCACGGCAATCATCGCCGCGACTTCACCTATATTAACGACATTGTAGAAGGAGTGATTCGCACACTGGATAACGTCGCAACCGCCAACACAGACTGGTCCGGGGACGATCCCGATCCCGCCACCAGCCTGGCACCTTACAGAATTTATAACATCGGCAGCAACAATCCGGTGTACCTGCTCGACTACATCGGCCTGCTGGAAAAACAGCTCGGCAAAAAAGCAATCAGGAATCTGTTGCCGTTGCAGGCGGGTGATGTGCCGGAAACCTTTGCCGATGTCAGCGAATTGATCGCTGATGTTCATTACCAGCCAACTACCCGCATAGAAGATGGAATCGCTGCATTTGTTCGCTGGTATCTTGATTACTACAGAAAACGGAATTGAATATTCTGTTTGTCAGCACAGCCTGGTGCTGTGTTCGCCAGGCTTTCTAATATGAACTGCCAAACCGGATCGTCAGCGGATCGGAAGTATAGATAAACTCGTCCAGCGAAGGCACGTAATAGGCCAGGTAGACATGGACTTGCATGCCCTGCAATTCCGTCGTGACCGGATAGTCATTCAGAATACTGATATATTCACGTCTGTGCAGTGCCATAAATTCTGTATAGAAATGCAGATCTTCGGCGGAACCGTTCCAGGACAATAATTCCCCAGCACGTGTCAGTTGCAGGAAATCCTGTCCATTGGCAGACAACAGCAAATAGATTTTTGCCGGCAAGCCAATGTGTCTTGAGTCAATCTGCAGGTCTGCCTTCACATCGATATGACCATTCGTTTTCACATCACTGTCAAAACTCAGACCATTGTCAGAAGAGACCGACAGCGCAATGGATGCATTGGTAGCCATGCCGTTATAGTTATTCACACTGCGTGGAGGCGGATCCAGCACCCGGGTGGGAAAATAATTGGCGATCTGGTATTTGACCAGATTAAGGGACTGAACTGCATCGGCACCGTTTTCTGACTCTGCATCCATACCGCAGGCGTGCCCAAAACATTGAGCCAGCGGATTTGAAAACACACCCGCCCGCTGATTCGTATTGAACGCAGCCGGATAAGCCATCACTGTAACGAAGGAAGAATCAACCCCGTAGCCGGTACTGAAATTAAACGTGCCACCTGCCCCATCCTCGCGATGAGAGTGAGTGAGCCCCATGTTATGCCCAAGTTCATGCGCCACCACCAGGTCGGTCGGGCAATCAATGCCGATGTGAGAGTAGGCATAGTCTTTTTCATGGCTGGCGCTGAAATCTCCCTGGGTATTGTTGCCGCCAACCGTCGCAAGTCCGCATTTCCCGCTATCATTCCCCAGCGGCCGAAACAGCATCACCAGATCCGCGCCATAGGAGGAACGCAATTCGTTTATCTGGGCGAATGCCGGATCGGTTTTGTCGATGAGGTGAGACAGTGCGGTATCCATATCATCATTGTCGTTATAGTTCACCTTGCCGTGGTATACCGGTCGCAGTGTTATTCCCACTCCGCTGTCGGCATAGACCTGATTCGCCACACTTATCAGTTGGTTGATCCGGGTTTCCACGCCGTAGGGATATTCTTGTGCCGCACCTGCAGTATAGAGGGCCATTACATCGATAGTAACGCCGGAACGATCTGCCGAATTGGCATCCTGGGCATTTGTACCCAGGAGATTTTCATTAAAGTCGCTGATTCCGTCTCCGTCGGAGTCCTGGCGGACGTTCTCTACGACAAAAATGAAGCTGTCCGATCGCAAATTACCGACGATCGCTGAACTGACAATATAGGGCTTGGACAAGCCGGAAGTTCGTACTGAATAGGTCAGCGACTTGCTCTGACCAGGCGAAAAGTCCCCAAGGGCGCAGCGCAGTACCTGCTGCAGACTATCACTCAGCTGCGAACTGCAATGTGGCGGTGCCGACTCAAGCTCGCTGTTTTCCAGTACAAAATAGAAGTCGACAACCAGGTCTGTGAGCCATTCATTGCCGGTATTTCGAAACAATAACTGAAAACCTGTTGTCTGGCCGGCAATGACACTGGCATTCAGTACCGTCTGCGCAATGCTGAAATTGCTGTTGTTGATATCATTTTGGCTCGCGGCTGCGGCGGGATCGGGATTTTGCAGGGATGCATTGCCAAGCTTCAGCGGCAGACTCGGCGGTTCAGGCAGTGCGGGTTTGACAACCGGAATGATGTAATCGTTTTGCAGGCCGGCAGTGTTGTTTCCGAGCGCAACGGGCTGATATATCCAGCCGGCAAACCCGGCTTCGGAAACCGTCGCCGCGATTTGATAAGTATTGTCATTGTTGCGCAGATAGCCATAGAGGGAATTGCTGCCCAGGGTCAGTACCAGGGAATAGGAAGAATCCGGTGTTTGCGCCGCGGCATGAAAGTATTGATCACCATTGATGAAATCACCGGTCCGGACGGTCTGTAAAACGAGCAATTCATCTTCGGCCCCGCGAAGCGTTACCGGGGTACCGGTTACAGCCCGACGCATCAGCGCAACATTGATCAGCACAGGATAGGCTGAGGTCGCTTTCACCGTCATTGGGGGATGATCTTCCTCCCCCGTCACCAGACGCATCAGCAAGTTTTCATCCTGGGCCGTTGCGGCAGAGGCAACCAACAACAGCGCCAACGGGATTCCCGAAAGCAAAGATCGCCAGTCTCGCGGAACCCGCAAGATCAAACGACAACGCCCTGGCATGAAGTTTGGCATGGGGGAATTTTACTATTCGTGGGAAAATTTACCACAAAATTCGGAGATTCGGGTTATTGGCTAATAAACATCATTATCTCTCTGTTTTTATTAGCTTTAGTGTACCCCTCCAGTATGCAGAACTGTTATATCTGTGCCGGGTGGTATCGTGCCGGCCCGAAGTAGCTGCCGTAATGCATAGAAAACCTTGCCGGTGTACACCGGTTCAGTCGGGATGCCAAAGCGGTTTCTGAACCAGCCAACGAACTCATCCAGGTCCGCACTGGATTTGCCGAAGCCGCCATGCGCAAACCCGGTTTCAATATGCCATCGCAGTTTCGGGTCTGGCGGCAAACTGAGCCAACGGCTGACTTCATCGACCAGGAATCCTCCGGCTTTCAGTACGGCCACCCCTACTACCTGACCGGCTCGTTCCGCACTGGCAAGACCATTGATGACACCGGCCATGGTAGTACCGGTGCCGCAGGCCATTACTACCCAGTCTGATCGCGAGCCTTGCCCCAGCCAATCGACAATACGCTCGGCTCCGGTCACACCCAGACGGTTGCCACCCCCGGCCGGAAGCAGATAGA
This sequence comes from Pseudohongiellaceae bacterium, assembly GCA_040902165.1. GTDB lineage: Bacteria > Pseudomonadota > Gammaproteobacteria > Pseudomonadales > Pseudohongiellaceae > NORP240. Next base: position 21,466 of record JBBDXV010000182.1, on the reverse strand, counting down.
AACTGCCGAATCTGGCAGACAGCTGAACCTGGAATTCCGGGTCATCGCGGCGACGATAATCACCGCGGGTAAGTGGGTGCAGGACCATTCCCTGAGCAGCCGCAAATTGAAGCACGCGATTCAGTGGTTGTGGAATCTCTCCGCGCACCATGCCGATGCTTTGCAATCCACAGATTTTTGCGACTGCTGACAACGCCCGCAGATGATTGGAGTAGGCACCCCCGAAGCTCAACACTGTTTTGTGCTGCTCCATTTTTGCCTGTTGCAGACCAGGACCCAGTTTGAACCACTTGTTGCCGCCGACATCTGGATGCACCAGATCAAGACGCAGCAGCTTGATGACAATATCCTGCGCGGCAAATTCCTCCCAGTCCAGGCACTCGACAGGTGGAGCCTGAAATGGCAGCAGGAGATGCATCGGCAGGTGACTGTATGGGCTTTGCGGGAAGTTGAAATGGCGGACCGGACGGGGCTCGAACCCGCGACCTCCGGCGTGACAGGCCGGCATTCTAACCAGCTGAACTACCGGTCCGTTTGCCAGTCACATGACCCTTGCACCTTGCCGGGCCAGTGAGCTGAAAATCCCCTTTTGGTGGGTGGTGAGGGATTTGAACCCACGACATTCGCCTTGTAAGGGCGACGCTCTACCAACTGAGCTAACCACCCGTGTCACGGGGAGAGGCGCATTGTACCGACTTGGAGTTTGATGTCAATAAAGTGGGTCGGTGTCCTGCGGGCTACTTTGAAGTATGGGTAAACGATCCATCCCAGTCCTCTGCCAGTGGCGTGTCGCGCAGGTCGACAATGCGCGCCAGATAAATTTCGTACAGCAAACAATCGGGATGCTTTGCATGCAGTGTACGGAAGCCCGCTTCCGCGTTGTTCCATTGCTGTTGATGATACAGGTCCAGCGCAGCATGGTATTCCTGTACTTCATTTTCCAGAGCATCAGTTGCATCTGCCAACTGACACAGCGGTTCATAACAATCTATTGCCTTGTCTTTGCCTTTTACTTTGACCCGGTCCACGAGGCGCAAGAGGAATCCATCGAGGTTTTTGCACGTTTGTTCGCCCACCAGAATCTTGACGCCGTAAAATTTGGTCAGGCCTTCCAATCGAGAAGAAAGATTTACCGAGTCACCGAGCACAGTATAGGAGCGCCGATAAGTTGAACCCATGTCGCCGACATTCATCATGCCGGTATTGATGCCAATCCCGATATGGACTTCAGGAAACCCGCGACTGACAAAGTCGTCTTTCAGCTCAGCGACCTTTAGCTGCATTCGCAAAGCCGCCAATACAGCATGCTGACGATGATTCTTGTCTTCCAGTGGCGCACCCCAGAAAGCCATCACCATATCACCAACATATTTGTCTATGGTGCCGTGACAATCAAAGATGATCTCGGTTATCGGTGTAAAGAAATCATTCAGCAAGGTCTTGAGCTGGGTCGCGGACAACGCCTCCGAGATACTGGTAAAACCGCGGATATCCGAGAACAGCACCGACATTTCGCGGCTTTCACCTTCGAAACTGTAGGCGTCGGGATTCTTCAACATGGAGTCGATATAGGCAGGTGGGACATATTGGTCAAACATTCCCTTGATGGTCTTGCGCGTCAGACTTTCACTCAGGAATCCGTAAATCATATTGATGGATGCCAGCAGCAGAATCAAAAGTACGATCATTACCATCGGCACATCCATTTTGTAGATGTCCCACAGCATAAAGTTGGCCCACACCACACCGGTAACAGATCCGACGGTAGCCACGGTCAGCAAGGCTGGGCCGAAATATGGAAATGCAAATGAAAGCAATGTACCCAACCCGATAATGGCCGCCAGCATGGCAGCTGGCATGATTTGCGGGCGATACGGAAAATGCAGATCAGTCGGCGATTCAAATACCGAAAATACCGAGGCGGTAGAAGCGCTGCTGCCGGCTTCCACAATTGCACCCGGAACTGATTTAAGCAGTGCATTAAGCATGTTTGCATGCACCTCGACCCCTGGGTAAACCTGGTCCAGTGGCATGGAGCGCATATCCTGCAACCCCGGCGCACTGGTGCCAACCAGTACCAGTGCATTTTCCAATATCGTCGGATCAACATTGTCATTAAGCACATCAGTGGCCGAGACATAGGGATAGAATGAATCGCGACCCAGTGAACTGCCGCCAACATAGGGAACCAGCACTTCAGCCTGTTGGTTAGTCGGGATTTTGAATTCTCCGGCGCTGCGGCCGATACTGATGCCGGTTATTCGATCAACGCCGCCGAAGTCCTCAATAATCAGTTCATAACCTTCTTCAAAGGTGAAGACGCGCACCATCTCAAGTGCCAACGCCGGGAAGAGTCTATCCTGATAGCGCAAGACAAGCGGTACGCGTCGCACTATACCATCCGGGTCCGGCAGCTGGTTCATGCTGCCGCTACCCCTGGCCGCCAACTGCAGGACATCGATATTGCCGGTAAATCCTGACATCTTATGCAAGGGCAACCGGGTAGCCAGGGCCGGATCGATATCCACCAGTGATTCCGGCAGATTATTGTAGGCGACGTCATTCTGGAGATTGAAATTGATCGCCAATATTACATCTATATTGGTTTGCATCACGTCTGCAAAATAGCGATCAGCATCGATCAGCGGCTCTATGGTTTCGAGAGTGGTGTTGAAGTCACTGCCAAGTTCTGCAAGATTTATGGGAGACAACAGATCGCGAATATTGCGATCGGGTTCCGGAAACGTGATGTCGAACCCGACAACCAGCACACCGTTATCGCGCAGCTTTTCTACCAGGCGACCAACCTTAATCCGGTTCCAGGGAAACTGCCCCTCTGCCTGCAAACTGCGCTCATCCAGATCAACAATGACGATCCTGTTACTGGCCGGCACGTCCGGTCTTGGCATTACCCGCAGGCGTTGATCATAGACCAGATATTCGAGGCGCTGAATCAGCAAGGTAACTCCGGGGATACTGCCGACTTCGACCCAGAGTACGGCAAAGGTGGCCAGAATACCCAGCATGATGGGCAGACGTTTGCCACTGGAGACCTGGCGATAGAGTGAAGTCATCATGGTGCAGTGTTATGCCTGTAAATTATCCATTGAGCCTCAACTGGCCGCTTGATCCTTTGAAACCGCCGTTGATTATATGCCATCGCGTCTGTACATAAAATGAAACTGCAGTTAGTATGACCGGCCCTTTTAATCCTGCACGATATGATCCGGTTCAATCGCTTAAACTATGAAAATCTACAAAGAATTTGACTTTGAGGCTGCTCACCGACTGCCTCGGGTGCCGTCAGGTCACAAATGTGCACGGCTGCACGGGCATTCCTTTCACGTCAAAATTACGGTTCAGGGTAAGGTGCAGCAAGACCCTGGCTGGGTGACTGACTTCGCGACCATTTCCCAGGCATTTGAACCGGTCTGGCTGCAACTGGATCATTACTATCTGAATGACATTCCGGGACTGGAAAATCCTACCAGCGAAAACCTGGCGAGATGGATCTGGCAAAAGCTTGACCCCGCATTACCTGGACTCCATGAGGTCGAGATTCGCGAAACCTGCAACAGCGGCTGTATCTATCACGGAGATTAAGGCCCGGTTCTCAGCTCCCGACAGCGCCCCAGTCTATCTCACTCTTTCCATGTGCAAGCAGATACCCATTGGCCCTGGAAAAGTGTCGATTGCCGAAAAACCCGCGGCTGGCTGAAAGTGGCGAAGGATGCGGAGATTTCAATACCAGATGTCGGGCCGCATCAATAAAACCACCCTTGCGTTGCGCATAACTACCCCAGAGCATGAACACGACATTGGATTTCAGTTCATTGAGTTTGTGCACGACGACATCGGTAAACTGTTCCCATCCCTTGCCTTCATGGGAAGTCGGCCGGCCCGCTTCCACCGTCAACACAGCATTCAAAAGCAGTACACCCTGATGCGCCCAGGATTCCAGGCAACCAGTTTTGGGCCGGGCTATGTTCAGGTCGGTCGCAAGCTCCTTGAATATATTCTGCAACGACGGTGGCGGCGGCACGCCTGGCAGCACGGAAAAACACAGGCCGTGGGCCTGGCCTGGGCCGTGGTAAGGATCCTGACCCAGTATAACCACCTTCACCTGGTCAAACGGTGTGCTGTCAAGCGCGTTGAATATGAGCTCACCGGGTGGATAGATCACCTTGCCCAGCTTTTTCTCCCGACGCAGAAATTCGCGCAGATTGCACATATACGGTTTGGCAAATTCATCTTCCAGCAACCGTCTCCAGGATTCTTCCAGTTTGATCCGGGGTTCTGTTTCTGTGGCAGTCTTCAACGTCAGACCGTATGCGGACGCATATGCGGGAAAAGTAACACGTCCTTGATTGAAGGCGAATTGGTGAAAAGCATGACCAGACGATCCACCCCAATACCCTCTCCGGCTGTGGGCGGCATACCGTATTCAAGCGCGGTGATGTAATCCTCATCGTAGTGCATGGCCTCATTGTCACCGGCCTCCTTTTGCGCCACCTGATTACGAAATCTATCCGCCTGATCTTCGGCGTCGTTCAGCTCGGAGAATCCGTTGGCCAGCTCACGGCCGCCAATAATCAATTCAAACCGGTCGGTAACCTCAGGATCGTGATCATTGGCGCGAGCCAGGGGTGACACCTCGGTGGGATAGGCAGTAATAAAGGTCGGCTGATCCAGTTTCGACTCAACCAGCTCATCGAACAGTGCCATCAGCAAGCTGCCCTTACCCATGGATTTGTCTACCATGACACCCAGACGCTCGGCGGCTGCAGCCAGCGAATTCTGATCCACCAGATCTTTTTTACTTAGCGCATCGCAGTGCTTTAGAACTGCTTCCTGCACAGTCAGACGCGCAAACGGTTTGGAAAAATCATAACTCGATCCCTGATATTCGATCAGCTCGCTGCCGATTACCTCTATGGCAATACGCCTGAACAAGTCTTCAGTCAGATCCATAAGGTCCTGATAGTCAGCATAGGCCTGATAAAACTCCAGCATGGTAAATTCCGGGTTATGTCGGGTGGATAAACCCTCGTTGCGAAAATTTCGATTAATCTCAAATACCCGCTCGAAACCTCCTACCACCAGTCGCTTCAAAAACAATTCCGGTGCAACCCGCAAATACATCTGCTGATCCAGGGCGTTATGATGGGTAACGAACGGACGTGCGGTTGCGCCACCAGGGATGATCTGCATCATCGGCGTCTCAACCTCCATAAACCCGCGCTCCTCAAAATAATTACGCAGAAAATTAACAATCCGGGAGCGGGTTACGAAAATATGGCGCGTTTCCTCGTTGGCAATCAAATCAACATAGCGTTGCCGGTAACGCACCTCGGTGTCCGCCAGCCCCCTGTATTTGTCAGGCAGGGGCCGCAGGGACTTGGTCAACAGACAGAATTCGGCAACTCGCACGGTAAGCTCACCCTTGCCGGTTTTGAAAACCTCTCCCTGTGCACCAATAATGTCACCGAGATCGAGCAGATTCAGCTCGTCCTGCTGCGCCGCTGACATGGTCTTGTTGTTCATATACAACTGGATCTGTCCGCTGCCATCCTGAATCACGACAAATGGTCCGCGCATGCGAATCACCCGACCGGCAACCTTCACCTGCTGCGCCAGGGCTTCCAGTGCTTCCTTGCTTTTATCTTCATAACTGCCGTGCAGATCAGATGCCATCGCATCGCGACGAAACTGATTGGGAAACGCGCTGCGCTTGCGGCGAATGGCGGCAAGTTTTTCCCGTCTCTGGATGATCAGTTTGTTGTCATCACCATGCTCAGCCTGCGAAGGATCGTCTGTCATTTGATTCCTATAGTCCCATTTTCAAACTAGCTTCAATGAATTTATCCAGGTCACCGTCCAGTACGGCACCGGTATTGCTTGTCTCTATGTTGGTGCGCAAATCCTTGATACGAGACTGATCCAGCACATAAGAACGGATCTGGCTGCCCCAGCCAATGTCTGCCTTGTTGTCTTCAATCGTCTGGGCAGCTTCCTTGCGCTTGAGCTCTTCCAGCTCATAGAGCTTGGCTTTTAGTTGTTTGATCGCCATATCCTTGTTCTTATGCTGGGAGCGCTGGTTCTGGCACTGTACGACGATATTGGTCGGAAGATGCGTAAGGCGGACGGCGGAATCGGTTTTATTGACGTGTTGTCCGCCTGCGCCACTGGATCGATAGGTATCGACTCTTACATCCGACATATTCAGATCTATCTCGATATCATCATCGATTTCCGGTGAAACGAATACTGACGCAAAGGAAGTGTGTCGGCGATTGCCCGAATCGAAGGGTGATTTCCTGACCAGACGATGTACACCGGTTTCGGTACGCAACCAGCCAAACGCATATTCTCCCTGAAAGTACACGGTGGCGCTCTTGATACCAGCTACTTCACCGGCGGACACCTCTACCAGTTCTACCGAAAAACCCTTGTCCTCGCCCCAACGCAGATACATGCGCAGCAGCATCTCGGCCCAATCCTGCGCTTCGGTTCCGCCGGAACCTGCCTGTATATCCAGATAGGCATTGGCTGCATCCATGGCGCCAGAGAACATGCGACGAAACTCCAGACGCTCCAGCTCGGCAGACAACTGGCTGAGGTCCTTTTCCGCCTCAGCGGCCAGCGCCGGGTCATCCTCTTCCTGCGCCAGCTTCAGCAAATCATGAATATCACCGAGTCCCGCTTCGAGTCTATCAATCGTGGTTACAACAATTTCCAGTTCGGCTCTTTCTTTTCCGAGCGCCTGGGCATACTCAGGCTTATCCCACACGGAGGATTCACCCAACTCCATTTCCACCTCGGCAAGGCGCTCTTTTTTGGTTTCGTAGTCAAAGATACCCCCGTAGCGTACGTGTGCGTACGGCACGATCCTTGATCAATGCCAACTGACTGTTTAGTTCCAACATCTATTTGAATTCCTGCCTGGACGACTATCGGGTCAGGCGGCATTTTACCTCAATGCGGTACGGATGCCAGCGTCAGTGTTTGATGTGGCCAGATCCCGTAATCAATTTTCATACGGCGATGGTTTGTTTCGGCAGCGGAGACGAATTATGCTGCCCTGCTGTCAATGCCGGACCACAGGAGAGTCTCCAACTAGCGCCATGCAAAACAAGATTGAAAATGCAAAAATCAGTTGGCTGAAATCAGGCGACCCCTTTTCCGAACAATATGGTGATATATATTTCAGTGCCGACGGTGGCCTTGAAGAGAGCCGGCACGTCTTTTTGCGTGGCAATGAACTGCCCGCTCGCTTTCAGCAGGTCGCGGACCAGACGTTCACGGTCGGTGAACTCGGTTTCGGCAGCGGCCTCAATTTTTTATTGTGCTGGCAACTCTGGAACCAGCTAGCGACCAGTGCTGCGAGCTTGCATTATCTGGCGTTTGAGAAACATCCATTGGATCATGCGTCGTTGACCCGGGTCCTGGACCAATGGCCGGAGCTGCTTCCCTACCGCAGTGCCCTGCTGGCGGGCTATCCCGATCACACCCCCGGCCTGCACCGACTGCAGCTTGACCCTCACATTACCCTGGATCTGTATTACGGCAGCGCTGAAGACCTGCTGGCTGAACATCAGTCCAATATTCTTGCGCCGGTTGACTGCTGGTTTCTTGACGGATTCTCCCCTGCCCGCAATCCGGACATGTGGTCTGTGAGGCTGCTGCGCCAACTGGCCATTGTCAGCGCCAGGGGTACGACACTCAGCAGCTACAGTGTCGCCGGTGAATTTCGCCGGAATCTGGAACTGTGTGGTTTTCAGGTGCGCAAACAGCCAGGTTTCGGCAGCAAACGGGAAATGCTGTCGGCCCGGTTCAATCCAACGCCAGACAGTGCGCCCGTCGCAGTACAGGATAACCAGGCAGAATTGCCGGAAGTCCACCCCTGGTTCAAACTGTCACCCTCATCAATTGATAAAAAACAGGCAGCAGTAATTGGCGCTGGACTGGCTGGTTGCGCCGTTGCCTGTAGTCTGGCCCGTCGCGGCTGGCGGGTACTAGTTTTTGACTCAGGAAATACAATCGCCTCAGGAGCGTCCGGAAATCATCAGGCCGTATTGCACCTTCGAGTCGCCCGAAACAATTTTCCCGCATCCCGATTTCATCTGTTAGCCTACCTGTATGCAAGCCGTCAGTATGATTTTTTCCAGAGCACTCGCGACATAGGCTGGCAACGTTGTGGAGTGCTGAGCCTGGACCCAGGTCAAGAATCCGGAAACGACTCGACCAGTGAGAGTTTGTCGTCGTTTTATGAAACTGCGGTGCTGCAGCACATCAATGCCCGGCAGGCAGCGCTACGATCCGGTATCTCCATACCACCTTCGGGCGGCTACTGGTTTTCTCATGGGGGCTGGCTGCAACCGCCTGGACTCTGTACCACCTATCTTGACCAGCCAGGCATAGCGCTAAGCCTCGGTACGGCGGTGGACCAGTTACAGCGTGATTCCGGATGCTGGATCGGTATGGCGAACGACAGGACAATTTTTGAGTCGGACGTGGTGGTACTGGCCAATGGTTACGATGCAACTCGCTATGGTCAGACGGCCGAGATCCCGTTGATGCCGGTTAGTGGCCAGATCACATTGCTGCAAAAAACCCGGCAGAGCGAATCACTCAACTGTGTTATCGCAGGTGAAAAATATCTTTGCCCGGCTTTGGGCGACATGCATACCATCGGTGCCAGTTACAATCCCGGGGCAAACAGCACAGCGAGTGACCCGCAGGATGATGAAGAGAATCTGTCATTGTTGTCGGCCCAGTTGCCAGGTCTGGGTTTCAGCAGGATGGCAACAGCCGGATCGCGGGCGGCAGTACGATGCACCGTTCCGGATCAGCTGCCAGTTGCCGGGCCGGTTCCCGATTACCGGGCCATGACTAAGGTATTTGCAGAATTGACCCGCAATGCGCAGGCGAAAATTCAGGCATCACCGGTATACCATCCGGGTTTGTATATCAGTACCGCGCATGGGTCCTATGGCCTGGCTACCTGCCCTCTCATTGGTGAATATCTGGCCGGACTGATTAACGGTGAAGCACTGCCACTCAGCCGACCGCATACTGATTCACTGCATCCGGCTCGCTTTCTGATCCGGAAACTGAAAAAGCAGGAGGTGGGGCAAGAAAAGAACAAGGAACGGGAAGCAACAGAGAAAGCGAAAACCAGGGATTAAACGCGGTTATAAAAAGCCGTGGTCGCTTTAGACAGATCAAAGCCGTCCTCAGTGCCAGCCAATTCCCGAATTGAATGCATGGCAAAAGTTGGTACCCCGACATCAACTGTCATAATGCCAATTCGGGCAGCAGTCAAAGGGCCGATGGTGCTGCCGCAGGCCAGGTCACTGCGCATCGCAAAGGCCTGGGTCTTGATACCCGCTTTTTCGCAATAGGCTTTGAAAATGGCAACACTTTCACTGTTACTGGCATAACGCTGATTGGCGTTGATCTTGATTACCGGGCCACCGTTCAACAATGGTCCGTGACGAGCATCGTGTTTGTCCGCGTAATTCGGATGAATACCATGGGCATTGTCGACCGAGAGCATCAATGACTTTCTTACCATCCGCTCCATGCCATCCGGCCCGTTGTTTTCAGCTGCCGCAATGCGCCGCAGTACATCCTCCAGGAACGGGCCCTGGGCACCGGACGTAGAAGCGCTTCCCACTTCCTCATGGTCATTGCAAACGACAAGACTATGGAATTCACCATTGCTCTGTTTCAGACTCTGACAGATCAGATAACAACTCAACAGGTTGTCCAGGCGTGCAGAGGCAATGAACTGTTGCCTGAGTCCTGTTATTGCGGGTTTTTGCGTGTCATAAAGACACAACTCATGTGCCAGAACTGTTACTGCCTCCTCGTGGCCGGTCCGGTGCAATTGCTGCAATAACAAATCATCCAGGGTAAATTTTTCATTTTCACCAAGTTGTAAAACGACTGGCGGAAGGTGTTGCTGGGCATTGATACAACGCAGGTTATTGACCTCGCGATCCAGATGGATCGCCAGGCTTGGGATGCTTGCAACCGGCTCGACCAGGTCCACGAGAGCGGATTTAACCTCGCCCGCGGCAGTCAGAAAGCTGACTTTTCCGGCGAATGACAGATCGCGGTCGAACCAGGGATTGAGCAGGGCGCCGCCGTATACTTCAACGCCCAGCTGCAGATAGCCATTGCTGGTAATTTCCGGAACCGGTTTCAGCTTGAGACAGGGACTGTCCGTGTGTGCGCCAGCCAGATGTATTCCAGATTCGCAACCGTGCCGGGAACCCAGCCGGAAGGCCACCAGGGCAGAACCATTGCGAGTGACGAAATATTTACCGGCCGGAATCAGAGTCCAGTTGTCAGCTTCGTCCAGTTTTGCAAAGCCCGATGCGGCGAGTTCTGCCTCCAGACAGGCAACGGCATGAAACGGGGTCGGTGAGGAACCGAGAAATTCCAGCAGACCAGCATTAAAGGATGCACTGCTCATAGTAACTGCAACGATATCTGACACTGTATCAAACCAGCCGCGAACCAGATCAGCACGAGCCCTTAACGCACCTCGATCAGCTCGACATCAAAGATAAGGGCGGAATTCGGCGGAATTACCGGGGGCGAACCTGCCTCACCATAGGCGAGATTGGCCGGAATGAAAAGACGCCATTTGTCGCCAGGCTTCATTATCTGCAGTGCCTCGGTCCAACCTGCTATTACCTGGGATACACCAAATTGTGCCGGTTCACCACGATCGACCGAGCTGTCGAAAATGGAGCCGTCGACAAAGGTACCGTGGTAATGCGCGAGCACTGAATCCGTTGCGACGGGAGAAACGCCTGAAGCTGCACCGGATTCCATAATTTGATATTGCAGTCCTGATGGCAAGGTTACGACACCTTGCCTGGTTGCATTGGCTGCCAGAAACGCGTCACTGGCCTGTCGGCTTTCTTCCAGTATGGCAGTCTCGCGATCCATCATGCGTTGTTGAAATGCCTGAATCGCTGTTCCCATTTCTTCCATGGTAAGCCGACTTTCACCGGTAACCTGGTCACGCAGTCCGGCTGCAAAGACTTCAAAATTAACCTCGTCCATCAAGCCCTGGGCCATCAGGCTCTGACCAATATTGACACCGATGCTATAGGCGATACGGTTGTCCTCGTCTTGCAGGTCTAAATCAGTTTGCGCAAGGCTTAGTTGGGAAAAACTGAAAGCCGTAGTGCACACCGCTATCACTTTGATATTGCGGAAATTAATCATAAGGTATTCCTCGAAAAAATCCGCTCGCCTGCGGTTCCGGCGGACGGTATGAGTAGGGTCAAATCAGGCAGCGCATACTAACTTTACTCGACCTGAAATGCTACTCTCTGCCACAGCTTGTGACTTGTACTCCTTCCTCCCTGGTCAGCTCAGAAGGACTTTTGATTTTGACTTTACGGTTCTGCCTGACGCCTTTATTTCTGGCACTCTTGCTGCCTTTGTTAATGTCCTGCAACCGGCAGTACAGCGTCACCGTCAACAATCAGACCGTGTATACACCCAATGCGGCAGGTTCCGGTTATCAGGTCCCGGATCCTGACCTGCAAGGCTGTATCAATCTGGCATTGCGACAACAGAATGTTATCAATCCGGCGGATTTACTCGCGTTGTCCTGTGCCAATGCCGATGTGAGCGACATTGCCGGAATCGACGGCTTTCCCTTATTGAGATTCCTCGACCTTGCCAATAATCAGCTGCTGGACCTTTCCCCACTGGCTCAATTGCCGCAACTGAGCGGTCTGAATTTACCCAATAACGCGATCAGCGATATTGCCACTTTGCTGGCAATGCGCACTTTGATTGTCGTGAATCTGGAAGGTAACTCACGAATTCCCTGTGATCAGCTTGATACACTGCAAAATCGACTGGGAACCGGCCTGAGTCGTCCAGTGACTTGCAGACCCTGATTGGCATCCCCATATCGGCTGGCAATGTATCAATGTTTTCCCGGTTTATCCCTGGCAAGTACTTTTACCTGTCGGGACTAACTGATAGATTTCCACGCACCCCCGATCAATCGTGCGCACCAGGACAGATTGAGGTAACGATAATGATTTTTGCTTCCGGCCACAGTATTTTTTGGCGTCTGACGGATGAATCCGGTGAAGGTTCTGATGCGGTGAGCGTGGTACTTACCAATAATCGCAATCAGGATCTGGCCGAAGTCGCCGTCGAAAGCGAATTGATACCTGCCTTACGCGAGTCGGGGTTCAAGACCGAATCCGTTGACATTGAATGGAACAAGCGTGACCTGGAACTGTTCCTTACCCTCTTGCGCAATACCCTGACTGATCCACAGGAGCTTGGTGAACTGCAGCAGATCGAGCTGGATCTTAACGATGACTCCGTGGTTCACATACTCCAGATCGTCGCTGCTGCAAGATTTGCCACACCCTATCCGGCAGAACCCGTTATCAATGCATCCCGCACGCTGAATGCAACCGGCAGTCACTGCGCTATCGGTGAACTTATCAGCATAGATACTATTGATGGTCTGAAGCCTGGTGTTGTGGTCGCCGTGACCGAAGAAGATTTGCACTGTGTCCTGCTGGATGAAATAACTTCACCGGCCGGCGACAATATTCGCTTCGACCGCCACGACATCGTCATCCTGAACAAGGAACTGGCACTGCCTGGCTCGTTTACCGATCTGACGCCAATGGAGTCGGAGCTGATTCATTAGCCGCAGTCAGACCGCCAACAGGACAGCCGCTGTGGAAGCGGAATATGCTGTCCTCGCTGGTAACCAGTTCCGCTTCACGTGCCAGGAAAAATTGCAGTCGCGGCTGTATGTTGGTATTGGCATAACGCCGGGCAAGCGCGAGATAGTCCCGGTAATGTCTTGCTTCAGATTTCAGCAGACTGTGGTAAAAATCGCCCAACTCCTTGTCAAGAATCGGTATCAGGCCGGCAAATCTCTCGCAGGATCTCGCTTCTACGATGGCACCGGTAAGCAAGATATCGACAAGCTGGCTTGATCCTCTGGTTGAAATCAGCTCCCTCAGACCTGCAGCGTATCGCGACGGCCCCAATTTCAGATAGGGAATCCTGCGTCGCGCAAGCAGTTCAACCACCTGCTGAAAATGCATCAGCTCTTCGCGCGCCAGACGCGACATGGTGATCAGCAGCTCCGTATTGGCAACATGCCGGTACATCAGATTCATCGCGGTAGCAGCGGCTTTTTTCTCACAATTGGCGTGATCTATCAGCAGGGTGGGCAAATTTTCCTGAGCCGCAGCGAACCACGCATCCGGCGTTGAACAGGGCAGGAATTCCCTGATTTCGACCAGCGCTTCATCGACGTTCATTATATTGATTGTTCCTCAGCTTGCTCCTGATCCTGCTCGTCACTCAGCAAGTTGTCCTGGTCCAGTTCCTCTTCGGCGCTGTGCAGAACCTCGTCAGGCAGTTGCTTGGCCGCCCGGGCACCTAACAGCTTGAGTTTTTCCACTTTACCGATCAGATTGCCCTTACCGGAGCGCAGCTTGTTGTGGGCATTGTCATAACTTTTGCGCAACGCATCTATCCTCACATTGATCTCTTCAAGATCAGCAATAAAGGCTACAAACTTGTCATACATGGTCCCTGCCTGTTTGGCGATTTCCAGCGCGTTACGGTTCTGCCGTTCCAGACGCCAGACACTTTCAATGATTCGCAGTGTCAACACCAGGGTGGATCGTTCCACTATATAAATTCGATGATCATGCGCATATTGCAACAGTTCTGTATCGGCTTTGGCGGCAATGGAAAAAGCTGCATCGATCGGCATAAACAACAGCACAAAATCCAGCGTGTTAACGCCGATGAGATTATGATAATCCTTGCTCGCCAGGTTCTTGATGTGATTGCGAATTGATTGAACGTGCAGCTTCAACAACTCGTCCCGCTGCAACGGATCTTCCTCAGAACACCAGGCTTCGTAAGCCTTGAGCGATACCTTCGAATCAATGATCACATCCTTGGACTCCGGCAAATGGACGATCACATCCGGCTGCCCGCGACTTCCATCCTCGGCCTTTTTACTTACCTGGATTTCATACTCGCTGCCTTTTGCCAATCCGGATTTTTCCAGGATTGACTCAAGAATCATTTCTCCCCAGGTGCCCTGTGCCTTGTTGTCGCCTTTCAGTGCATTGGTGAGATTGACTGCATCCTCGCTGATTCGTTGATTAAGTTTTTGCAGATTTTCTATCTCTCTGGCAAGGGAGAAACGCTCTTTGGACTCGCGATCGTAGGTTTCTTCCACTTTTTTCTCAAACAGATGGATTTTCTCCTGTAACGGTTTGAGTATCTGGGTAATATTTTCCTGATTGCTGACGGTGAACCTGCGACTCTTGTCTTCGAGAATTTCGTTGGCAAGGTTCTTGAACTCGAGAGTCATCTGCTCCCTGATCCGGTTGATTTCCTGCTGACGTATTTCCTGCTGATGGCGTTCCTGTTGCAGCTCGGTCTGGGTCCGGGAGAGCTGCTCGCGAAGCCGGGTGTTGGTTTCGCGTAATTCGCTGATTTCAGACAACAGCTGTTGTGTCTCCGCCAGTTGCTGAACCCTTTCCTCCTCCCGTGCCTGCAGCCGCACCTCAAGAATGGTGTTTGCTTTCGACTGTCGATTAATTCGTCTCTGGACAAACAGAAAGGTAAGTGCTGCGGCGACGAGACCGACCAACCCGGCAACCAAGGCTGTCATAGTTGTCATGCGGGCGGGTCCTGTCTCATCTGCGTGCGATTTATTTTTACCGGTAAAAGCCAGGGTTTGGCGAGCGAATCAACCCAGGTTATCCAGCACCGTCTGCAGCAATTCCTCAGCCAGGCGCGCCGCTTCGTCAGAATCCGTCTCTGACAAGGCAGTTACCCGCACACCGTTACCGGTGGTTTCCAGAGAGATGCTGAACTGGGGCAAATCACTCTCTCCCTCATCATCATTTCCAAACAGGCGGGAAAATAACCCCGGTGTATCACCCTCAATGCCAAGTCCGGCAAACTGGACATTGTAGACCCCCTGATCACGGTTACTGTCGAGAACAACAATCTCGGCCCGCTCGAGCGCCTGGGCAACTTGCGCCCACGCCCTGGTCATGCCGATGCGCAGATTCAATTCCGCGTCACCGCTGGCGCTGGTAGAGAAGCTGGATTTGCTCTCTCCGGCAAGGCTGCCAGCCAACAGACTGGCAGAAGAGGAACTGTAGATATCGGTGCGATCAGCGAGATACTGGGATATCTGCTCTAACACTGTATATCCGGTGCCATCATTTGAAGATGCGGCCGGCCAGGCGGGTAATGCCGGCTCCGGTGTGGTACGCAAACGACCCTGCATGTAAATGTAGATTTCGGAGCTGCCGGCACGCAAACCCGGTTCGATGCGGACCCGAAATTTTTCCAGCCTGGTCAGATCTCCCATGCCGTCCTGCCAGGTGGTTTCCATAATGCCTTCCACCGGATTCTCGTAATCCAGTTGTTGGTTTCGACCAAGCCAGAAGTCCCTGACCCGCGGCCATACCTGTTGCGGCGAAGCGGCGATGACAATCCAGGCCTCACCGCCAATTCGCTGAATCACCACACCTTCGGCGCGGTTTGTATCCAGTGGCTTGGGTCGCGGGATGCTGGAGGAAAAATCGTCCGCAGCCTCGAAGACCTGTGATGGAATAACGTAAAGTTGATCCAGAGTATAGCGGTCCAGATTCCCGGGGACGCGCATATCAGGTTCAATGACAGCCCGCAGATAGTCGCCCTGGCGATCACGGAAATAACCACTTTCACCACCAATGAAGCGACAGGATGACAAGCCCAGAATATATATGACCAACAGTATTGCTCGCAGCATCAGCAAAATTCCTTTCAAGCGCCGACCAGAGTGATGCCGGCAACAATCAGTGCATTCCTCAATTGATCGTGGAATCTGGGGTTCAGTTCCACCAGTGGCAGCCTGATCCCGTCTTCGATCAAACCCATCTGCTGCAAAGCCCATTTTACCGGAACCGGATTGGCCTCCAGGAACAGGGTCTTGTGCAGCAGCGCCACTTTTTCATTTAAAACCATTGCCTCACTCTCCTTGCCGCCCATGGCCTTAACGCAGAGCTCATGCATGATGGCAGGCGCGACATTGGCAGTGACGGAAATATTTCCTCGTGCGCCACCCAGCATTAACGGCAAGGCGATCGCATCATCCCCGCTATAGACAGCAATCTGTTCCCCGCAGCGGGAAATGACTTCAAGGCCCCGGGCCAAATCCCCGGTTGCTTCCTTGATGCCAATAATATTCGGCAATCCGGCCAGTCGTTCCACCGTCTCCGGCAACATGTCACAGGCAGTTCGCCCCGGCACATTGTAGAGAATTTGCGGAATATCCACGTTCTCGGCAATCATCCGGAAATGGCGATACAAACCTTCCTGACTGGGCTTGTTGTAATAGGGGGTTACCAGCAGACAGGCATCAGCACCGTGGTCACGGGCAGATTCAGTGTAGTACAGGGCTTCGGCAGTAGAATTGGATCCGGTACCGGCAATGACCGGTATGCGGTGATTCACCGTGTCGACGCAGTGCGCGACCAGATCGCAATGTTCTTCCACGCTAAGCGTGGCAGATTCGCCAGTGGTGCCGACCACCACAATCGCATCCGTACTATTGGCAATATGCCATTCGAGCAATCGGTCAAAAGCCGGATAGTCAATCGCACCATCCCTATGCATAGGCGTGACAATGGCAACGATGCTGCCTTGTATCATGCAAAACCCCTTTTAACCGACATTACCGCGACTCAGAATTACAAGCCGCGGACTTTAGCACATGGTGACATTCCGGCCAAAAATTCATTCCCTGGTATTGGCCGACAGCTTCGATTGAACCTTGGACGGCCAGGCATTGATGATGGCCTTGATAAAGGTGGCCAGCGGGATGGCGAAAAATACACCTGCCAAACCCCAGATACCCCCAAATACAAGTACTGCACCGATGATGGCCACCGGGTGAAGATTAACGGCTTCGGAAAATATAATCGGGACCAGCACATTGCCATCAAGCAGCTGGATAACGCCGTAAACAACTAGAGTAGTGTAAAACTCACCCCCCACTCCCCATTGCACATAGGCTACGGCGGCAATCGGTATGGTCACTACTGTTGCACCGATATAGGGAATCAATACAGAAAGACCGACCAGCACAGAGAGCAGCAAAGCATAATTAACGCCAAGGACCATGAAGGCAAGAAAGCTGACTGTCCCGACAATTACGATCTCCAGCCCCTTGCCACGGATATAGTTGGAAAGTTGCTGATCCATCTCCTGCCAGATTCGCATCATCAGAGGTCGATTGCGAGGCAGGAAATTGCCGGTCCACAACAGCAATTTGTCTTTGTCCTTCATGACGAAGAAAACCAGAATCGGGACCAGAATAATAAAGATAACCCACGATAACACAGTCGGGATGCTGCTGATCGAATAGCTCAGAATCGCCTGACCAAAAACAGCTACCTCACCCCTGGCACTGCGAATCAGCTCTTCGAGTTGCTGCTCTGAAACCAGATTCGGATAAGACTCAGGCAGCAACATAAGCGACGCCTGCCACTGGCTGATCAGTCTGGGCAACTCATTTACAAATCGACCAAACTGGTTCCACACCAATGGCAATACGATAAAAAGCACCAGAATAAACGTGCCGACGAACAAGAGGTAAATCAGCCAGAAAGACCAGCGGGGAGGACAACCGATACGTAACAGTATGCCAACCAATCCCTGCATCATATAGGCGATAATTATCGCGGCAATGAGCGGTGCCAGCACAGCACCCAAAGTCAACAGGATGAACAGACCGCCCACGAGAAGCAGCACCAGAATGACGGATTCTTCATCATGAAAATAGCGATCGTAAAAATCGTGCAACAACTTGCGCATATTGGAGGAAACCTGTCAGGGAGTGTGCCTAGCCCTTCCTGATCCAGTAAAGATAACGATCGGAATCCCGCTTAAATGCCAGAATCTCGTGATTACTCTGACTGACAAACAGATAAAAGTCCTTTTCTGACCCCGGGTCAGTGGCAATAACCTTGACGATCTGGTTTGCCTGCATGGAATTGAGTGCAAGCTTGGTCTTTAGTAAAGGGAGCGGGCATTGGAGGTTACTTAGATCCAGCTCAATATCAACGTTTTCAACAGTCATGGCGGCATTTTATCAATCAATGCAATGAATTGCATAGGCCTGCGATATCCGCGCTGCATAGTGGTCTGCAACATGATCGGGACAAACAGAGTGCGATTAAGGTACCAGGACCCTTACTCGCGCCGCTGGAATTTATTATGATCAGACCGGTCCAATAGCCGAATGAGCATCATTATGTCTGGCCTAAAGGGAAAAGCCCTGTTATTTCTGGCATCGGCTTTCCTATTTAACAGTACTGCCCTACCTCAACCGCAGCTTCCCAGCCTTGGCGACCGAATTTCCGGATTCGTTACCATGGAAGAGGAATATCGGCTGGGGCGTGATTTTCTGCGCTCAATCCGTCGGTCAACCCCGACAATTTCAGACCCCTTGCTGAATGACTATCTGGAAAATGTAACCTACCGACTGGCCTCCAAGAGTGAACTGAAGGATCACCGTCTGGCATTTGTCGTCATAGACAGTAAGTCCCTGAATGCCTTTGCTGCCCCCGGTGGCATAATCGGTGTCAATACCGGACTTTTTATCAATGCCGAAACCGAAGGCGAGTTTGCCTCGGTACTGGCGCACGAAATTGCGCATGTCAGTCAACGCCATTTTGCCCGCAGTGTTGAAGAAGCCCAACGCACACGCGTACCGCAACTGGCAGCATTGCTCGCCAGTGTGGTAATTATGGCCACGTCTGACGCTGAAGCGGGTCAGGCTGCAGTATTGGCCACCCAAGGTCGAGCCATAGAAAACCAGTTAAGATTCAGTCGCAGCAACGAAGCGGAGGCAGACCGGGTTGGCATCAAGACCCTTTATGAAGCAGGATATGACCCCTTGACAATGGCCACACTGTTTCAGCGACTGTCGTCACTGAACCGGTTTGGAACCCGCCCGCCGGAATTTCTCCTCTCTCATCCAGTAACCGAATCCCGTATTGCAGACAGCCGCGGTCGTGCGTCAAGGTATCCTGCCCGCCCCTATTACGAGAACCCGGAATATCTGATCATGCGAGCACGGGTGCGTACCCATTATGCCGACAATAAAAAAGCGATCATTACTGAGTACCAGACTTTGCTTGATCAAAGCAGTGACGAAGTTCAGCAGGACAGCAATCGTTACGGCCTGGCAATGGCCTATTGGGAAGATGGGGACTATGCAAATGCCGGTCGTGTACTTGCTCCGCTGTTGACCAAAGAGCCCAATCGCATCAGTTATGTGGTGACGCAAGCCGAGATATTTACCGCACAGAACGAACCGGCGATGGCGCTGGAATTTCTGCAGCGCCATCTGCAAATAAACCCGGGCAATCACCCTCTTACCATGGCCTATGCCGATGCGCTGATTGAGTCGCGCAACTATCATGGTGCGGTACGCATACTCGAGCAACATGTGCTGAATCGCCCGGAAGATGATGCGCTGTGGTATTTGCTTGCCGAGACCCAGGGACAGGCCGGCAATATAAGCAAAGTCCACCAGGCTCGCGCTGAATATTTCGTGTTAATCGGTGATTTCCGTCGCGCCCGGGAACAGCTGGAGTACGCCCTGCGAATCGAATCAGCAAGCAATCCGGGCACCCCGATCGAAGCCACTGTGCGTCAGCGGATGCGCGATATCGAAGCACTGGAACAACAGATTACTGGTTGAGATTCCCACAAAAACTGGACTCAAGCCTTGCCTTTGACAGACAGCTGCGCTGATTTGGCAAAATCCAGCATGCGTTGCAGCGGGATCATTGCACGCTTGCCCAGTTCCACATCCACGAGAATCTCATTGCTTCCTGATTCCAGAGACGCAAACAAACGCGGCAGAGAATTCATTGCCATCCAGGGGCAATGTGCACAGCTGCGACAGGTTGCATCATTGCCGGCAGTGGGGGCAACGATAAAGTCCTTGTCCGGCGCCACTTGTCGCAGCCGATGAAAAATACCCTTGTCAGTAGCCACGATAAATTTCTGATTCGGCAGTCTCTGGGCAGCTTTGATAATCTGGGTAGTCGAGCCGACAAAATCGGCTTTTTCAAGCACTTCGGCTGGTGACTCCGGATGCGCCAGAATCGCTGCGCCGGGATACAACCGCAGCATATCGTCCAACGCGCGCGACTTGAATTCTTCATGCACGATACAAGCGGCATCCCAGATCAGCATGTCGGCACCTGTTTGTCGCTGGATATAGGCACCAAGATGCTTATCCGGCGCCCACAATATTTTCATTCCCTGAGCGTCAAGGTGCTCAATGATCTCGAGCGCGATACTGGAAGTGACCACCCAGTCGGATCGTGCCTTTACTGCAGCACTGGTATTGGCGTAGACCACGACGGTTCGATCCGGGTGCTGATCACAGAACGGCGCGAATTCTTCGATGGGACAGGCGATGTCGAGCGAACAGTTCGCGCTCAGGGTCGGCATTAGTACGCGCTTGTTCGGACTGAGTATCTTTGCCGTTTCGCCCATAAATCGCACACCCGCAACCACAAGCGTTGTGGCCGCACAATCACGACCAAACCGGGCCATCTCAAGAGAGTCCCCTACGAAACCACCGGTAGCGACGGCCAGATCCTGTAATACGCCTTCGGTATAATAGTGCGCCACCAGCGCCGCATTCTTACACGCGAGCAATGCGCTTATTCTGGCGCAATAGTCTTCCTTCGCTTTGTCGTCCAGCGGTGCCGGCAGGTCTACCCCGTCGAGGTAGCGTTTGACTGTCAATCGGTCGGCGGTGAGACCGGATTCACCAGACGTACCTGAATTCATGCGTCATAAACCTGATTGCAACAGTGTGGGCAGGCGATCATAACATGGCCGCCGTTCGCGTTATCGGGTCAATCAGTTCAGCGTCATCGTTGCGCGCATTATTTACCCGTTTACTGACCGGATAAAACGTTAAAGGCAAATCCTGTCCGGCCCCCAGCATTGCCAACGCCTGTTGCGGTGACGCAGAAAACCACTCACCAGCCATACTGATTGGCAGCATTACCGGCATTCGATTGTGAAGTAGCGCCAGCGGTCCACTGGCTGCACAAGTCAGGATCGCACAAGATGCGGGTATTTCAGTCCCTCGCGCAGGCTCAAAGAGTCCAGCCATGGTCATCGGTATTTCCGGAGGCAGGCTCACAAAGTAGGGTTGCTTTGCTCCCTCCTCCAAATGCCATTCGTAATAGCCGCGCGCGGGCAGCAGACAACGCCGGGAATGGCTCCAGGCATGTTTGAAAGCGGGTTTGGAATCGATGGTTTCAGCGCGGGCATTAAACGTCGAATATTTGCTGTCAGCTGCGGTAGCCCAATTCGGAATCAATCCCCAACGCATCCC
>JBBDXV010000181.1:0-5586 GCA_040902165.1 Pseudohongiellaceae bacterium | reverse complement strand
CTTTTCAGTCTGCGCTGTGACTGTGGTCCGCAACTGCAATACGCGATGGAGCGGATTGCCGCCGAGGGCAGGGGGGTGATCCTGTACCTGCGCCAGGAAGGGCGAGGTATCGGTCTGTTAAACAAGATCAAGGCTTACGCGTTACAGGATGCCGGCGCGGATACAGTGGAGGCCAACGAACGGCTTGGATTTGAACCGGACAGCCGCGAATACCTTATTTGTAAACCCATGCTCGAACACTTTAAGGTGAGCAAGGTACGCCTGATGACCAATAATCCACGCAAGGTCGAGGCGCTGGAATCCATGGGCATCAAAGTCGTTGAGCGGGTCCCGATTCATACCGGCATCAATACTCATAACAGGAATTACCTGTCAGTCAAAGTCGATAAACTGGGGCATCTGGAGTAATGCTGGTAGATATCCTGCGCCACGGTCAGCCGCAGGGTGGCGAGGTGTTGCGCGGACGGGTCGATCACCCGCTTGCCGATGAAGGCTGGCGACAAATGTACGCCAGTACCGGCATCAATCCTGCCCAAGCAAGTCTCGAATCCGCACCCTGGACCAGGGTGATCTGTTCACCCCTGCAACGTTGTCGCCAGTTCGCCGAGAAAATCAGCGCCGATCTCAAACTTCCCTTGTCGGTGGAACCAGACTGGCAGGAAATTGATTATGGTATCTGGGATGGCATGCCGGTGGCACAATGGCGCAAAGAGGCGGCTGAGCAATTCAAGGCATTCCGCCAGGATATGACAGCACTCTCACCGCCGCAGGGAGAAAGCTTCGTCTGCTTCCGTGATCGTGTACTGACTGTCTGGCACCAGCTGAGCACCACTTTGTCGGCTGATGAACATGTATTGCTCATTACCCATGGCGGGGTGATGCGCGTCATTCTGCCAACAGTGCTGGGCATTCCCTTGAATCAGACAGGTGTATTGCATATTCCGTTCGCCTGTCTCAGTCGCATAGAGGTGGGACGGCGCGACGACCAGCCATTCTCGACATTGCTGTTTCATAACAGCAGTCTGTCAGCCAGGCTCGGAACCCGGCCCGGTTCAGAGGTTCCCTGAATCCCTGCTCTGTTGAATCTGTTCACACATCATTTCAGCACCGTCCAGTGCGCGTGGAGTATGACGCTGTATCAGCTCCGGCGGGATGAAATGCAGCTGTCCCCGACTTACTGCCCCTAATGCCGGCCAGCGCAACCAGTTATCCAGCCATTCCGGGCGGGCCACGTCCATGCCGCTGGCAATGATGACGTCCGGATTGCGTGCCAGCACGGCTTCCTCGCTTACCTTTGGTGCCACCAGATTCAGTTCGGCAAAAATATTCTCGCCGCCGCAGAGATTGATGATGTCGTTGATGAGTTCATTACCGCCAGCAGTAATCAGCGGCACATTCCAGACCTGGTAAAACACGCGGACTTTTTTGCGATGATTATAGGTGGCGGCCAGTAAAGCCAGTCTGGCATCGAAATCTGCTGCCGCTGAAGTTGCAACAGCGCCGGTGCCGGCGAGCAGTCCCAGGCGTTCCAGGTGCCGTGGAATTGACTGCAGTTCCCTGGGTTCAGCAACGTAAACTGTCAAACCCAGTTCTCGCAGTCGCGCTACCGAGGCGCGGGGATTGCCGGTACCCCAGGCGATAACCAGATCCGGTTCAAGTGACAGAATGACTTCCATATCCAGTGAATCGTGGCGACCGACGACCGGGATCGATTTTGCTGCGGCGGGAAAATCGCTGTATTCCACTACTCCAACAATAAGCTCGCCGGCACCGGCGGCGAACAATATCTCGGTAATGGAAGGTGCGAGGCTCACAATACGTGTCGCAGGGGATTCCAGGCTGATACGCGTGCCTTCATCGTCGACGACGTTGACTGCCGCCGTGGCCGGGATACCGGTGAACAGCAAGCCGGTGCAAAGTAAAGTGGTGAGCCCGCCTGTTTTCATCAGTAATCAATTCCTTTCTGCACGCGTATGCCGTTGTTGAATGCGTGGCGGGTTTCCTCAATTTCACTTACCGTATCTGCCATCGCCAGCAGTTCCTTGCCGGCATTGCGTCCGGTTACGATGACGTGTTGCTTCGCCGGTCGATTGGCAATCGCTTCCAGCACCGTGGTTTTGTCCAGATAACCATAGGTCAACATATAGGTTAGTTCGTCCAGCAATACCACTTTTACTCTTTTGCTCTTCAATAATTTTGCTGCCTGTTTCCAGGTGGCTTCGGCGGCCTTGATGTCGGATTCGCGGTCCTGGGTTTCCCAGGTGAAGCCGGTGTTCATCACATAAAAGTCGACCAGTGGATTATCCTTGAACAGCAGGTGTTCTCCGCATTCCCATTTGCCCTTGATGAACTGGACTACGCCGCATTTCAATCCATGGCCTACGCTGCGGGCGATCATGCCGAATGCCGACGAGCTTTTGCCCTTGCCATTACCGGTGAGTACCAGCAACAGTCCTTTGTCCCGGGTCGCGGCGGCGATGCGCTGGTCTACCAGTGCTTTCTTGCGCTGCATGGCTTTCTTGTGGCGCAGATTGCGTTCAGTGCTGGTGTTTGGCATTTATCGTTCAGACCGCTTCAGACTGGATCTTGCACTTGGAGAGTTTGTCGCGCACAGTGCTGACGATGCCTTTCGCATCGAGGCCTATCGCAGACAGCATGTCGGGAATTTTGCCGTGACTGAGAAAGCGGTCCGGCAGGCCCAGGTTCAAAACCGGAATTCGATAATTGGCCGCAACCAGGAATTCATTTACCGCCGAGCCGGCACCCCCCATGATGGCATTTTCTTCCAGGGTCACAATCAGTTGATGACGATCCGCCATATCACGAATGAGGTCTTCATCAATCGGTTTGACAAAACGCATGTCCACTACCGAGGCATCGAGGATTTCGGCAGCCTCAAGTGCGGGCGCGACCATCGAACCGAACGCCAGCAATGCAACACCGCGACCTCGACGCCTTGAGACTGCCTTGCCCAGCGCCACAGCTTCAAGCGACCTGCTGGTGACAGCGCCAGGTCCGGTACCACGGGGATAACGCACCGCCGCAGGTCCCTGATGCCGGTAGCCGGTAGTCAGCAATTTACGGGTTTCCTCCTCGTCGCTGGGTGCCATGACTACCATATTGGGTATACAGCGCAAATAACTGAGGTCAAAACTGCCCGCATGGGTCGGGCCGTCTTCCCCTACCAGTCCGGCCCGGTCAATCGCAAACAGCACGTCGAGCTTCTGCAGTGCCACATCGTGTACCAGTTGATCATAGGCACGCTGCAGAAAGGTCGAGTAAATCGCGACTACCGGTTTGAGCTGGTCACAGGCCATGCCGGCGGCAAAGGTAACGGCATGTTGTTCTGCTATCGCCACGTCGTGGAAGCGTTCCGGATAAAGGCTGGCAAATCGCTGCATACCCGACCCTTCTCCCATGGCGGGTGTTATCGCAACCAGAGCCGGGTCCTGCGCGGCAGTGTCACAAAGCCAGTCGCCGAAAATACTTGAATAGCTTGGTCGTACGATTTTAGGTGCGGCCTCATTGCGCGTGGTCCTGGCTTCAAGCTTGCCCAGCGCATGCATGCCGAATGGATCCTGTTCGGCAGGGGTATAGCCTTTGCCTTTCTGTGTGACGATATGCAACAGCTGGGGTCCGCGCAGGGTTTTTATATTACGCAGAATCTCCACCAGACCCTCGGTGTCATGGCCGTCAATCAGGCCAATGTAATTGAACCCTATCTCTTCAAATAGAGTGCCAGGTGACACCATGCCTTTCATGTATTCTTCCGCCCGGTGCGCGGCTTTCAATGCCGGGGGAATTTTGGACAGGACTTTTTTGCCGCCGGTGCGGATAAAGTTATAGGGTTTGCTGGCCCACATACGGGCAAAATAACTGGACAGGCCGCCGACGTTATTGGAGATGGACATGTTGTTATCGTTGAGAATAACCAGCAGGTTGTCATCCAGTTCACCGGCATAATTCAGTGCCTCGAATGCCATGCCGGCAGTCATCGCGCCGTCGCCGATCACCGCAATGCAATGACGATCTGACTCCTGCATATTGGCCGCGATCCGCATACCCAGAGCGGCACTGATCGAGGTGCTGGAATGGCCGACGCCAAAGGCATCGAAACCACTCTCCTGGCGACTTGGAAAAGCACCGAGACCACCGGCCTGGCGCATGCTCAGCATTCGCTCCCGGCGGCCGGTGAGAATCTTGTGCGGATAAGTCTGGTGCCCCACGTCCCATACGAGTCGGTCGTCCGGCGTGTCAAACACATAGTGCAGGGCGATGGTCAGTTCCACGACGCCGAGACCGGCACCAAAATGCCCGCCGGTCTGGCCCACCGAATAGAGCAGATAGGCGCGGAGTTCGTCAGCCAATTGCGGAAGCTGCCCGGGGTCGAGCAACCTCAGATCGGCAGGTTTGTCGATCTGATCCAGCAGGGGAGTCACCGGTCTTGTCAGTGGAATTTCATCAAACATGGTCTGGATTCAGATTTTTCTGTTAAGTGCTGCATTTTATCCCGACTAGTACATACGTTCTACGATGTAATCGGCCAGTTGGCGCAGCATATCCGCACTGGCAGGCAATGGTTCAAGGCTCTGAACTGCCAGACGGGCCAGGTCAGTGGCTTTCTGACGAGCTCCTTCAACGCCCAGCAAACTGGTATAGGTGGGCTTGTTCTGTGCCCGGTCCGAACCCTGTGGCTTGCCCAGTGTGCCGGTTTCCGCCGTGACATCCAGAATGTCATCCTGAATCTGAAACGCAAGCCCGACTGAGCGGGCATAGGATTCCAGTGCCGGCAATTGCGATTCCTTTACCGCCGGGTGGCTGAGTGCGCCTAGTATCACGCTGGCGCTGATCAAGGCGCCGGTTTTGAGCGAATGCATGGACTGTAATTGCTGCAGATCAAGGGATTTTCCGATTGCGCTGAAATCCAGTGCCTGGCCGGCAACCATACCATTGGCACCTGAAGCCTGTGACAGACGGGCTATCATTCGCAACTGTTGTTTGCTGTTGAACTCAATCGAAAAATCCTGCGCCAGCACCTGAAATGCGAGGGCTTGCAATGCGTCTCCGGTAAGTATTGCCATCGCTTCGCCGAAGGCCCGGTGTACAGTCGGGATACCGCGACGCAAGTCATCATTGTCCATCGACGGCAAATCATCATGCACCAGGGAATAGCTATGAATAAGTTCCACGGCGCAAGCCGCCGCGTCTGCCTGCGGTAATTCTCCGCCTGCTGCCAGCACGCCGCCATAGGCAAGGAGCGGGCGAACTCTTTTGCCACCTTTAAGCGTGGCATATTCCATCGCTCGATGCAGATCCACCTGTCCGTCGGCGACAGTGGTCAGCAGACCAGTGATGGTCGTTTCCACCCTTTGCTGACAAGTCTGGAAGAAATCCGACAGTGAGTAATCAGTTGTCATGATTATCGCTGTCCAACGCCAGCGGTTCCGTTTCGCCGTTGTCGTTGATCAGCTTCTGCACTTTCTGTTCTGCCTGTTGCAAGGCATTCTGGCATTCACGCGTCAGCTTGATACCCTGCTCGAATGCCTTCAGTGACTCTTCCAGGCTCAGATGGCCCTCTTCCATGGC
>JBBDXV010000180.1:0-5597 GCA_040902165.1 Pseudohongiellaceae bacterium | reverse complement strand
ATCACCCGGAGATTTGCGTCCGCGACACGCCGTAAATACATCCCTGTAGGCTCGGACGCGGCATCCATGCCGCGTACGGTCGCTACCGCAAATCTCCGGGCGTTGCTTGAAGATTCAGGTTCTGCGCTCCTTTCATTGTCGCAAAAGCCACGGTTGCAGCGGAGACGTGAGCGGAATGGGTGGGACCATAGCGTTCAAGGCACAGTTTTGTACGCAGCCGAACGGAGGGTTCGGAACTAGAGGACGTGGATGGGGAGAGTTGCGGCGGCGACCGTGAGCGGCAGGGATGCCGCTCCCGAGCCTACAGGGATGTATTCACGGCGTGTCGCCATAGTAACTCTCCCCAGCCGCGGCCTATCACCTAACCTAATGCCATCAACAAAAAAGCGCTGAAGGTTAACCTTCAGCGCTTTGAGGTGGAGCGCGTGCCCAGTAAGGAGGTTAGGGCTTGCGGACTTTCAGCAGGAAGCGGTCAGTATTGCGCTCAATGCTGGGATCAAACGGTGGCAGGGTGTGATCGTCAGCCGGATTGTTCAGGATTTCACTCTGGCTTTCGACAACAAAACCCAGGCTGGTGATGTGATTGACTACGTCCTGGGCAACGATGCGATGCAATGCCGCATTGTCGGCACCTGCATTGCCTTCATGGTCGACGATTCCCAGGGTTCCCCCAGACTTCAGAACCCCCATAACCTGATTCATGATGCCAGCGGCAACATTCGGGTCACGGTTGTAAAAGTCATGGTAGTTCAGTGCGGTAATGGCAAAGTCCACAGAGCCTGCCGGGATAGCGGAAATATCCTGCTCCCAGCTTTCTACATTACCCAATCGACCCGCCTTGGCAGCAATAGCCTGTGCGCCCGGGCTGCCGGCGCGATTCTGTGCATAGACCTTACCGCCTGGACCCACAGCGTAGGACAGCACTTCGGTGTACCAGCCGGTTGAAGCATTGATATCCAGCACGGTCATGCCAGCTTCCAGGCCAAGATAATCCAGCACCTGGGGCGCTTTGCGTGCAGAGTCGCGAGCCTTGTCTTCCGCCGACCGGTCCGGGTTCGCCATCGCGCGTTCCAAAGTGGCAATATCCAGTGCTGAGGCGGAACCACAGGCCAGACAGGCTATAGCAAATACAGCAATCAAGGGTTTCATAATTATTTTCCTGATAAGTTCGGTTGCAGAAATGGGTTAAAAAGGACTGGCAAGGATAAACCAAGCCCCGAAGGGAGTACACCGGATTCGGGACCAGGGGGCAGAGGGCAGAGGGCAGAGGGCAGAGGGCAGAGGGCAGAGGGCAGAGGCCAGAGGGCAGAGGCCAGAGGCCAGAGGCCAGAGACTAGAGACAAGAGACCAGAGGCCAGAGACCAGAGACCAGAGACCGGATAGCAGGCTGGAATAAAAAAGGCCGCGGGACTGCGCGGCCTTGAGGCTTACTAGGGTCGTGCTTGATTCAATCTTTCGCCCGCTATTAATGGAGGCGCCTTGCCACCATCAATTCTTTTTCAAACAGGGCTTTAACTTTCAACAATTCGCTGACATCCGCCGCGCAGTCCATAAGCGGTATATGCACCTCTATGTCATTGAGAATATTAGTGATACTGCCGGTATCCATGGAGCTTAAATCCACGTTAAAAGGCCACTGCCGGTCGTTTGTCATACCTGAAATTCCACATCCTGGGACTTGTCATTATTGGACAGGCATACTATCGACTGACATTAAGAAAACCTTATAAGAAATTCTATTTTATGAAGTTTTTGAATTTAGCGTTCAACGGATTCAACCCCTGGTACCCCTAACTTTACGGGAGCCTTGCCAAGGTTTACACTCTGCCTCTGATTTTCTTTCCGGCAAGCACGAGGTCAGCGACCACCAGCTCGCTTTACAGAAGAACCAGAGCGGAAGAACAAGAAAGGAAGTACCAGACTTACCGATGAGCCACATGGCCACCCTGATTCGACACTGGGCAGATTTCGTATTAACGAATCGTCTGTTTATTCTGCTGTTCAGCCTGATATTGCTGCCGGTGATGTTATTCACCGGCAAGCCCATCCCCTTTGACAATACAACGGAACGCTATTTCGTGGCTGGCGATCCGACCCTGGCGGATTTTAACGTTCTGCTCGATCTGTTCGGTGACAATGAATACCTCATCATCGGCATTGAGATGCTGGCTGAGAACGCTGATATATTTAATGCAGAAGCACTCGGCGCTATCGCATCACTGACAGAATTTCTCGACTCACATCCTGCTGTAACCCAGGTGCGTTCCCTGACCAACTTCCAGTACACCCATGCAGAAGGTGATGATCTTCGCACTGATGACCTGATTGAAGACCTGTTCCTGCTGACTGAAGATCCGGCCCTGTTACAACAGGCACGTTCAACAGTATTGACCCAACCCCTGGCCATAGGAACACTGGTCAGCGAAGATTTACGCCACGCCCGCATCATGGCCAGAGTCGAGTATCGCCACGATACGGCCGAGCACAAGGTGCAATTGAGCAATGACCTTTACGATTTTATCGCCAATGAAAATTTTGATGATGAAATTTTTGCCCTGCACCTTTCCGGTCAGCCGTTGCTCAATGAACGCTTTGAGACGCTGGCAGCAGAGGACACCGGCACACTGATTCCATTGATGGCAGTCGTAATGATCGTCATGCTGCTCATCAGTTTCCGGTCTTTCTATGCGGCAATGTTGCCGTGGGCGGTGATCAGCCTCGGCGTATTGGCCGTTCAGGAAATTCAGAGTTACCTGGGTTTTCCGCATACAACGGTGGACGAAGCTCTGATCCCGACTCTGATTATCATCGGTATCGGGGTGGCCGTGCATGTCATGGTGGAATACTTTCATTTGCGCCATGCCGGTCTGGACGCCAAAGCTGCAGCCCACGAAACCATCATTGCCATCTGGCGTCCCGCGCTGTTTACCGCTGTAACCACATCAGCCGGCTTTCTGGCGCTTGCAGTAACACGAATTGTACCAGTCAGGGATTTTGCCGTATTGGGTGCGATCGGCCCGCTGGTTCTGTTTTTTTTCGCCCTGACTCTCTTGCCTGCACTGTTGAGTTTTGTCAACAAGGTGCCGGCGCGTACCCAGAACGCAATCAATTCAGGCATCGTCACCCGCTTCGCCGAATCAATTCCCGATTTTACTCAACGCCACCATATGAAAATAATATGGATCGGGGTTGCGCTGTTGTTGTTTTCCCTGTTTTCCCTGTCGACATTGCGAGTGGATACCAACTACGTCAACCTGTTCAAGCAGGATAGTCCGGTACGCAGCGATATTGAATATTTTGACCGGGTGTTCCAGGGTGTAATGACGGTAGAGATTGTGCTGGATTCCGGGGAACCGGAAGGCATCAAGGAGCCGGGGTTTCTTTCCCAGGTGGAGGCTTTTCAGGCGTGGATTGAAAGTCGAGAATCAACCGGCGCAGTCAACTCCCTGGTAGATTTTTTAAAACAGATCAATCAGGCATTGCATGGTGACGATCCGGCCTGGTACAGATTGCCAGACAGCCCGGAAATGACTGCCCAGTATCTGCTGCTTTATGACAGTTCCGGCACCGATGAAGATCTGTCTGACGTCAAGGATTTCGATAATCGGTACCTGAGACTGACGGTCCCCATTGTCAATATGCGCGCTTCTGATATGGATGCCGAGCTGCGAACATTCAAAAGTCATTTGCAAACGGAGTATCCGGAACTGCAGGCAATGCTGACCGGCGGCATGGTGCTATTCAATACGCAGGATATGTATACCGGACGCGGAATGTTTCAGTCTTTTTCCATCGCCCTGGTGGTAATGAGTCTGTTCTTTATTGTGTTGTTCAAGTCCTTCAAATACGGAATTCTCTCGATCATCCCCAGCATTTTGCCAATTCTGCTTACTGGCGGGATAATCGGACTCGCCGGTGTAAATCTGGATCTCAGCACCATGGTAGTGGGTGCCATGACCATGGGTATTGCAGTTGACGATGCCATCCACGTAATGAATCGTTACCTGTCCGCGCGCGCACTGGGCGCCAGCGCCAGACAATCGATTGGCAGAGCCATGCATGAATCCGGTCGCGCGGTAATCTTCAGCTCGATAGTATTGGTGTTGGGATTCACGGTGCTGACATTTGCCAATTTCGTCACTATTATTCAGGTAGGTCTGTTTGGCGCGATCATCATGTTTCTGGCATTATTGGGCGACCTGTTGTTTTTGCCAGCCATTTTGTACAAGGTGGACGGCGTCGACACTCCTGCTTCCGGTAACCTGGCGCAATGATTGATGCAAAAATGAAATTCCTGACTACGATGTATCGCGCCGGCTTCATTGCACTGACTGTCGCGGCGATAATGCAATCTCCCGCTATTTCGGCTGCTGAACTCAGCGCCGCAGAAGTGATGTTCCGTAATGACAGCCTCACCGATGGCGATACTGCAGTCTACGACTACACCATGGTGCTTATTGATCGACGCGACCGCCAGCGTTCCCGCAACTTGCGTGTCTATCGCAAGGATTACGGAGCCGACAGCAAATCCTTGTCACTTTTTGATTCTCCGGCGGATATTCGCGGCACTGCTTATTTGAATTTTAACTGGGACGACGCAGAGCGGGATGACGATTCATGGCTTTATCTGCCTTCACTGCAAAGGGTAAAACGTATCGCATCCAGCGATACATCTGATTCGTTCCTCGGAAGCGACTTTACCTATGCCGATATCAATGGCCGGGAGCGGGACTGGTACGACTATAGCTTCGTCAATGAAAGCGATATCGTCGACGGTGTGGACTGCTGGGTTATCGAGGCAGTGCCGAAGCCCGGGTTCAGGCAGCGTGCAGAACAGGCGACCGGCTATGGGAAGAGTCATGTCTGGATTCGCAAGGATAATTTTTTGCAGCAGCGGGGACAGGTATGGGAACTAAAAGGCAATCGCATAAAATATTTCACCGCGTCTGAATTCGAACAAATCGACGGCGTCTGGACCATCAAACGTCTGCAGGTAGTCACTACCCGCAATGATCGCCAGGAACACGCCAGTGTTTTGCAGGTTAACGACGTCATCTACAACAGCGAACTCGACGACGGTATGTTTACTACCGAGTACATGCAGCGTGGATTGGATTGACCGGATTTCCTGCGCAAAACGTGAACCAGTCACCGCATCGTCGAATAATTCTGCTTGCCTCTTTCCTTGGTCTTGTCAGCCTCGCAACCGAAGCTGCCGCCCAGAACGATTTCTTCAGCAATCTCGACCTGCAGTTGGACAATGCTTCGACCAGCGACCGCGACTGGCAGTTACTTGGCTGGGTGACGGAAAAGATCGCCTATGGCTTCGAATCACCGGGTGCCGGATTCAGCCGACAGGATGCGGACTTCAACAAAGTCGAAACCAGTCTGTTTGCACAATTCGACTGGCGGCCTGCTGACAACCTGGGATTCAGGCTCAGTGGAAAATCCTATCATGACCTTGTCTACCGTCTTGACAGTGACAGGTCCTGGTCGCAGGCAGAGCGCAGCAAATTACGCAATCGCTATGAAGTGCGCGATCTGTACTTCGAATCGCAGCTGACGGAAGACCTGTATTTCAGATTCGGCAATCAAAT
>JBBDXV010000179.1:0-5628 GCA_040902165.1 Pseudohongiellaceae bacterium | reverse complement strand
TGCACGGACGCGACTATGTCAGCGCCGATGATCTGGAAGCCTTGCTGCCCTTTGCATTGAAACATCGAGTGGAACTGGCGCCGGGCGTCGCAGATTTTTCCAGGGTTCTGCGCGATGCGATGGTCGCACCGCTGGAACAACTGGCCCGAGGCACCCTGGCAAAATGGCCAATCCAAGCCTGAAAAATACGCCTACCATGCGCCCCCTGAAAATTGCTGCAGCCCTGGTGTGTCTCGGCTTCCCGTTTCTGCTGCAGGCCCAGAACCCGGAACCTACGCCGGACGACCTGCTCGGCGAATTTGAATTAGAACAGTCCACCCTGCCGCTGTGTTTCGGCATCCGCGATATCACTGACCCACGCGCGCTGGAAATCTGCGATGCCCTGTACCTGCGTGACAATGTGCGCGCAAGGGAACTGGCAGAAGCCTGGGTGCGCAGTGAGCCAAACCATCCTGGTGCGCAGTTTGCGCTGGCAGAAGTGCTGTTCAACGTCGAGGCCAATCTGCCACGCGCGCTGTTTCATCTGAAACGTGCCGAAGAACTCACCGATTTTGGATCACTCGGACGCGCGCTTGCTTCCGGATTGCTTGAATGGCATTACCTGACCCTGTCACAACTGTCCTATGTGCACCAGTTGATGGGCGATCAGATTTCCTCGCTCGCCTATCTCGACAAACTGGAAGAAATCTACGGCCAGGAAACCGAATCCTTCCGCGGTTGGCCGCTGATCAAACTCAAGGAATACGAGGCGGCGCGCGTGAGCGCCAACCTGGTATTGCAGGATAGCGATTCGCCGCGAGACCGCGCCCGCGCCTGGAATACCCTGTGCGCCGTGGAACTGGCCAGCCTGCAACCAAGGGAATCCCTGTTCGCCTGCGACCGCGCCATCGATGAGGACGGAAATATTGCCAGTGCCGAGAATGATTCTGACACCGTGTATCTGGTGAACGCGTCGGAAGTCTCCCTCAGCCTGTTGAAAATCGATGAGGCAGAAAACTTTCTGGATCGCGCCGCGCGTTATCCAAACCCAGACAGTGTCGCCGATCCCTGGGTCTACAAGCTGTATATCACGATGAACCAGGGCCGCTTCGAGGATGCCCGCAATGCGCTCGACCGCATGTTGCTGTGGCGGGAGAACCAGGTCCCGGTAGTCGGTGTGATGAATCGCGCCGAGCATCTGCTGGCCAGCGCGATGTTCCTGATCCTGACCGGTTATGGACAGGATGCGGCCAGGCTGTCGCTCACGGCGCTGAATGAGCCGGATCGCAACGGGTCTTTCTCGGCCGACGATGAACAGAAAGATTCGATGGCGGCACTGCTGAATATGATCGCCAATCGTACCGCCATCGAGGTGGCTCGCGAGCAGATGTCGACGCTCGACCTGTCAGAAACGCTCGGCAATCGCCTGTCTATTCTGGGGCTGCGACTTTCTGCCTGGCGCGCCGGTCGGCGGGCTGCCTCGCTGTTTGCCGATCACGAACTGATGCTCAATCGCTTCCGCCCCTATGCGCCGCTGGATGTGCATATTCCCGAATGGATAGAGCCGGAGCTGATCGCCCTGCTCGGCACCGGCGTATCCCGCGCACTGCTCGATGATGCGCTGCGGCTGGGCGCTTTCACCCTGAATGAAGGTTATTACCATGCCTATGTCGCGGAAGCCGCCGCGCTGGATCGCAATTGGCGCGAGGTGATGAGCGCGGGCGCGATGGCACTGTCATTGCTGCCGGCCCAGGAAGTGCTGTTACAGGCGCGACTGCATGCGCGGCTTGGCAATGCCGCGTACCGGCTGCGTGAATTCGACATCGCGATTGAACACTATCAGACCGCGCTGACCCAGGACCCGGGCATTATTCGCCGACTGGGAGAATCACTGCCGGTGATCATCAGTGATGACGGCAGCGAGGTCGCCGGTCGCGCTGCCAGGCTGCTGAGCAACTCGCCGCGTTTCAGCAAGGAAAACACCGGGCTGCGACTGGAGATAAAGTCGACACCTGAGTTGTCCGTCTGTTTGTTTGGCACGGCAGCGGAACCGCTGCGCTGTGTTCAGCAGCCTGTTGATCCGACCGCTGACAATGAAGAACTGGCCGCCCGGCTGGTGCGCAGCCTGCACCAGGAAACGTTCTCACTCGGCTATGAAATCAGCGATGCCCAAATCGCATTGCTGATGGGCTCCAGTGTGATTCTCAGCGCCCAGCGCAATGACGGTCGCGAACAGAACCGCCGCACGTTATTCCAATAATCCCCAATACCGTGCGGAACAGGTGGCGCAGTCGTTCCCGGTTTCATTCTCCTGCTCTTGACCCATAAGCGTATTTCTGCTAGAAACGACTATATTAATAGCCATTATGTGCGTTAATGACCATTTATATAGTCTTTTATTAGGTGTAAACGATGCCAAAGCCACGAACCTACTCTCAGTATGCGCTGGAGGCCGCTGTGCTCATGGGGGAGCAGATCAAGCTTGGGCGTAAGCAGCGAAGGTGGTCTGAAAAGAATCTGGCAGATCGCGCGGGTATCTCCAGAGCCACCCTGCAAAAAATTGAAAACGGTGAAATGAGCTGTGCTATCGGGCTGGTGTTTGAAGTCGCCACACTGGTCGGTGTGCAGTTGTTTGAACCAGACGGTGTGCCGCTCTCCAGTCGTATCGAGCACACGCGGGACAAAATTGCACTGCTGCCTCAGCGGATAAAAGTGACCAAGAAGACGGTGCATGATGATTTCTAAAACAGGAAAAACAGAAAAAGAAGCCTTCGTCTGGATCTGGCTGCCCGGTGAAACCAGGCCGATTGTGGCCGGACGGCTGGAAGCCGACGTGTCTCATGCTCAAGGCATTGTTCTGTTCAACTACGGTAAAAGCTATCTGGAACGGATCAACGACGACAAGCCGGTTATGTCGATCTATGAACCCGAATTGCCCTTGCAGGCAGGCATATTACCTCTGCCCGCAGGACTTACCATGCCCGGCTGTATTCGAGATGCGGCACCTGATGCCTGGGGGCGGCGCGTGATTATCAACAAAAAACTGGGGCTCAAGGGTGCTGGTACGGATACTGCGGAACTGGATGAGTTGACCTATCTGCTGGAATCGGGCTCTGACCGAATAGGCGCGCTCGACTTCCAGCGCTCACCTACCGACTATGTGCCGCGCACTGCGAATAACGTCAGCATGGCAGAGCTGATTGATTCTGCTGACCGGGTCGAGAAAGGCGTGCCATTAACCTCTGAGCTGGATCAGGCACTGTTCCACGGCAGTTCGATTGGCGGTGCCCGACCCAAAGCCCTGATTCAGGATCAGGGCAAGAAGTATATCGCCAAGTTTTCCTCCAGCACGGATCTCTACAACGTAGTCAAAGCCGAGTTTATCGCCATGCGCCTGGCCGCACTGGCCGGGCTCAATGTCGCGCGCGTAAAACTGACAAAAGCAGCAAACAAAGATGTGCTGTTGATAGAACGCTTCGATCGCCTGCCAAAGGATACTATTTCTGGCGACAGGGAATGGTCACGCAAGGCCATGGTGTCGGCACTGACGATGCTTGGTCTTGATGACATGATGGCGCGTTACGCCAGTTATGAAAAACTGGCTGAAATAGTACGTCGCCGTTTTTCTGAGCCCAGGGCCACGCTGAGAGAACTGTTTTCCAGACTTGTCTTCAACATTCTGTGCGGCAATACCGACGATCATGCCCGCAACCATGCGGCCTTCTGGAATGGCAAGGAACTGTCATTGACACCAGCCTACGACATTTGCCCGCAGGGCCGCACGGGTAATGAGGCATCACAAGCCATGCTGATATCTGCCAACAACAATCTGAGCCAGCTCAAAACCTGCCTCAACGTGGCAAGGCATTTTCTTCTCTCCGACGAAGAGGCCCGTGCCATCTTTGCTGATTTGATGGAAGCCATTGAGAAAAACTGGCAAGCGGTTTGCGCTGAGGCAGACCTGAGCGCGGTTGACCGATCCATGCTTTGGGGGAGGCAGTTTTTTAATCCGTTCTCCATTGTTGCTGAGTAAGCGCCATATAAAGATTGATTGACGGCTTCATCCAGATCATTCGGTCGCCAATCTGGACACTCCGGCGCTTCGGAGATAGCCTTAATGCTTCCTATACACAGGTCGCCACGTGAATCCGGGAACAGAACGTTTGTATCCACTTCAATTCTTCTGCCTTCTCTTCCTCCTATCTGTTCCCTTCTGGCTGTTCGGCCATTTCGTCAGGGCTGAACTTCTGCCAGGGCTTCCAGTTAGTGCTGCGATGGCTATTTGTCCGGCAATTGTCGGTGCCTTCCTTGCCTGGCGCACTCACGGCACCAGCGCGGTTCGGGCGTTTTTCCGCAGCGCCGTTCATTTTGTCGATATGCGCCTCTGGGTGTGGCTTGTGGCGGTGGGAACCATGCCTCTGGTGATGTTCGTATCCGGAGTAATCCTGTTTGGTTTGGGTGAGTCGCTTCCAGCGCCTGAGATCAGGTTCGGTCAAACGGTGGTGCTTTTCGCTCTCTTCTTTCTTGCGGCGACGGCCGAAGAACTGGGCTGGACTGGCTATGTGACTCTTCCTCTCGTTCAGAAACAGGGAATGATAGTTGCTGGGCTGGTTATCGGAGGCGTGGCCGCGATCTGGCATGTCATTCCACTACTGCAAGTAGAGCGCAGCTATTCATGGATTGCCTGGTGGACTATAGGAACGGTGTGTCGTCGGATTCTTATCGTGTGGCTATACGTCAAAGGCGGACAGAGAGTCTTCGCCGCCTCTTTGTTTCACGCTATGGGCAACGTGAGTTGGATGTTGTTCCCGGTGATGGGTTCCCACTATGATCCCGTAAGCACGGCAATCATTCTGCTGGTCCCGGTTCTGCTAGTAGCGAGTATTAGTGGAAACACACGAAATATCGGTTAGAGGGTACCTTGAACCTCGAGGAAAAACATATGCAATGTCGGCATTGCCATTTATCTTGGCCAATACACGCAACTCGGACTTTGAACCAATGACCAGGTCAACAGTGGATTTACCACAGATCAATACTGCCAATCAGGTGCGCCGTCACATCGGGTGAATACAGAAAACCGGGTGCCTGATCGACGTAGTAAAGATCAATTCTTCTGACTACGCTATAGAGAATTGGATTAAAGGGCATAAGAGGGTAAGCAGGGCATTGGCTTGTCTCGCCTAGTCGATCTGTCGCGGCCGATCGTTCCTGTGTATAGACGGTAATAAACTGGTTCCCGGTCATCGGCTTCAAAATACTGCCCGTTCCTCCCCAGGGCACGATGCGACAAATGAGGTTTTCTGTTGTGAGACTCGGCACCGTGGTAATGGTTTGCCGACCTGAGACATCGGCGACAATCGGAACGAATACGAGGCCGTTCTGATTATAAGGCTCTCCGAGACGAATTCCGCCTACTGCCTGTATGAAACTCCAGTCCAGAGGTTGACCTACATAATCACGACTTGATGAATACAGACAGGCGCCAAGCAATACAGCGACCAACAAAACCGGTATTCGCAGCATCATTTATTCCCCGAATTTATCAATACTCGGAAATCCCCAGCAGCGCCTCGGTAGCCCCGAGATCATAGGTCCCAATCCAGATCAGATATTCTCCTGACTGCGGCGCGTCGATTGAAACCGCCG
>JBBDXV010000178.1:0-5671 GCA_040902165.1 Pseudohongiellaceae bacterium | reverse complement strand
ACCAACTATCAGTCACGCAAGGCACACGAAATCGCCCATAACAAGATGGTGAGTCTGCATTTTCCATGGCATGCGATTGAACGCCAGGTGAAGGTGGGAGGTCGAGCCGAGAAAATTTCCAGCACCGAGTCACTGAAGTATTTTCTTACCCGACCGCGTGAAAGTCAGCTGGCAGCATGGGCTTCCGCGCAGAGTCATGCCATATCCTCACGCACCCTGTTGCTGAACCAGTTTGAGGCAATGAAAATGAAGTTCGCCAATGGTGACGTGCCGCTGCCGGATTTCTGGGGCGGATTTCGCGTGACAGCGCATGAGATTGAATTCTGGCAGGGTGGCAAGAACCGACTGCATGACCGATTCAAATATTCCCTGCAGGAAAATGCCAGCTGGTTGATCGAGCGACTGTCGCCGTAATTAACTATTTGCGGATGAACCAGGGAATGGACATCAGTGCGATGCCAATGATCACCATCAGCACCACATTGGTGACCATATACGGGAAAATGATCAAAGCAATGCCGGCACCAAGAGCCGCCATGTGTTTACGTTTCTTGCCATAGGCAGCGTAAACAAATCCGATAGAACCAAACAAAAGACTCCATAGCAATGTGCTTGTATTCATGTCAGCCGTTCCACGGAGGCAGTTTCTTGTCCGCCAGTTTCTTCTTCAATCTTGCATAGCGCGGCAAGCCGTTCTTGTATTTGGGATAGTCCTCACCCTGTATCAATGGCGAGAAATACGCGCGTGCCGCAGCGGTAATATGAAATCCGTCGCGACTGATATAATTGCGCGGCATTTTCTTTTCCACATTTGCGACATCGGCCAGTTTCGCCTCGCCCACTTTCCAACGGTATTTGTTGGCTTTCTTGCCTGATTTTTTCGGTGTCTTGCGCACGATGATCGGCATTACTGCATTCTTCCCAGCCAACGCAAATTCCACTGCGGCCTTGCCAACGGCATAGGCCTGTTCGACGTCGGTGGCGGAAGCAATATGTCTGGCGGCTCTTTGCAGGTAGTCCGATACTGCCCAGTGATACTTGTAGCCCAGTGCGTCCTTGACCATATTGGCAACGAAAGGTGCCACACCTCCCAATTGAACATGACCAAAGGCATCCTTGCCGCCGGCATCCGCAAGGAATTTTCCATCGGCATACTTCGCGCCTTCAGAAACCACAATGGCACAGTAACCGAATTTTTCCACGCAGGATTTGACCTTGTTGAGAAACTTCTCCCGGTCAAAGGCAATCTCCGGGAAAAGAATGATATGCGGTGCATCGCCTTCCTGTTCAGTCGCCAGGCCTGCCGCACCGGCAATCCACCCGGCATGACGTCCCATGACTTCCATCACGAATACCTTGGTGGAGCTTTCGCACATGGACGCCACATCCAGACCGGCCTCCTTGATCGACACCGCCACATATTTTGCCACCGAGCCGAAGCCGGGACAGGTATCGGTGATCGGCAGATCATTGTCGACGGTTTTGGGAATCCCGATACAGGTGACAGGAAAGCCCTCCTGCACGCTGAATTGGGCAATCTTGCTGGCGGTGTCCTGGGAATCGCCGCCGCCGTTATAAAGAAAATAACGGATGTTGTGCGCCTTGAATACTTCCATCAGACGGTGATACTCCGCCTGGTTTTCAGAAAAACTCTTGAGTTTATAGCGACAGGAACCGAACGCTCCGGCCGGGGTCTGACGCAGCATGGCGATCGTGGAGGACGACTCTTTGCCGGTGTCGATGAGTTCTTCACGCAGCCCACCGATAATGCCGTTGCGACCCGCATAGATCTTGCCGATTCGATCCCGGTGTTTTCTGGCAGTTTCGATGACGCCACAGGCGCTGGCATTGATGACCGCGGTGACACCGCCGGATTGCGCATAAAAAAGGTTTACTTTCGCCATACGAACCACATTGGGGAGAGGTAAAGAGAACCCGCATGGTATCACCTGAGGGTGTCGATACAAGCGTGGAATTTGGGGGTAAATGGTGCAACAATCGCCCCTCGTCACGGTCAGGAGAACAGGTTCAATGCGGTTGATTATCGGCATGTCAGGGGCCAGCGGTCTTATTTATGGAATTCGATTGCTGGAGGTTCTGCAAAAGGAATCCAGCGTGGAAACCCACCTGGTGATGACACCCTCCGCGAAGTTGAATATTGCTTTGGAAACCCAGTGGACCGTGGCCGACGTCAGGGCCCTGGCAAACCACGTTCATTCGATCAAGGATATTGCAGCATGCATTTCCAGCGGTTCATTCAAAACCGACGGTATGATCATCGCGCCTTGTTCGATCAAGACCCTGTCGGCCATTGCCAACTGTTACGCGGACAATCTGCTGGTTCGTGCCGCCGATGTGGTGCTGAAGGAAAGGCGTCGCCTGGTGCTGGTGCCAAGGGAAACCCCGCTGCATGTCGGGCATTGCCGGTTGATGCTGCAGGTAAGTGAAATGGGTGCGATTCTGGCGCCGCCTGATCCCGCCATGTATATCCGACCCAAGACTGTAGACGATCTGATCAACCATCATGTCGGCCGCGTACTGGATCTGTTCGGCCTGGATGTGGGTATCGTGCAAAGGTGGAAAGGACCGGAACTGCACTGAGCTGATCTTTCATAACTGCTGCTTTATACGGAGAGCGCAATGCGTATCCACATACTCGGCATCTGCGGCACCTTCATGGGCAGCCTTGCCGTGTTGGCCAAGCAACTGGGTTATGAGGTCAGCGGCAGCGATGCCAATGTCTATCCTCCCATGAGCACCCAGCTTGAGGCGCAAGGGATCGAATTGCGCCAGGGATACAGTGCAGCCAATCTCAAACCGACGCCCGATCTTGTAGTCATCGGTAATACCATGTCGCGTGGCAATCCGGCGGTGGAACAGGTGCTGAACTCAGCCATTCCCTTTTGCTCCGGTCCAGAGTGGCTGGCCCGCTATTTGTTAAAGGATCGTTGGGTGCTGGGAGTGGCGGGGACCCACGGCAAAACCACCACCAGTGCCATGCTGGCCTGGATACTTCAATTTGCGGGTTTGCAGCCAGGCTATCTTATCGGTGGCGTGGCAAGAAATTTTCCCAGTTCCGCCAGTCTCGGCAAGCCGCCCTTTTTTGTCGTGGAAGCGGATGAATACGACACCGCATTTTTTGACAAGCGCTCCAAGTTCATCCATTACGCGCCGCGTACGGCGATACTCAATAACCTTGAATATGATCACGGCGATATTTTTCCCGATCTTGCCGCGATACAGACACAGTTTCAGCATCTGGTGCGAACCATTCCCGGCAATGGCCTGATCATTCACCCGTTGGGAGACGCGAATATTGATGCGGTGCTGGACAGTGGTTGCTGGACAACGCGACAACAGTTCAGCGTCGGTGTGCCGTACAAGGATTGCAAAAGACTGGCTGCCAACGGCAGGGTATTCTGGAATGCGGCTGCGCAGAATCAGCAGGGCAGCCATTTCACCATCATGAAATACGGCGGTGGTGCGGGTGGTTCGCTGGTGAACCAGGCAGATGTGATATGGAACCTCACCGGCATGCATAATGTAAGCAATGGTCTGGCGGCCGTCGCCGCTGCCCATCATGCCGGCGTCGAAGTCAAGACCGCCTGTGCGGCGCTCAATTCTTTCGCGGGTGTGAAACGACGCATGGAACTGTGCGGCGAAATCAATCATATTTATCTCTATGATGACTTCGCACATCATCCGACTGCCATTGCCACCACGTTGCAGGGGATCGCAGCGGAACTGGAAAGCGAGACCGGCCCCCATCGACTGATTGCGGTAATAGAACCGAGATCAAATACGATGAAAATGGGTATCCATCAGCAGGCGCTGGCGGTATGTGCCAAGGCAGCAGATCTGGTTATCTGGCGTCGACCCGACACGTCGGCACTGAACCTGGAAAAGCTGGTGAAAGAGAGCAGCAAACCGGCGCTGGTATTTGACAACGTTGAGCAGATCGTCGGACATCTTGTTGCGCACTGTGCGGCGGGCGATCGCGTTGTGATCATGAGTAATGGTGGATTTGAAGGTATCCACGAAAGATTGTTGACCGCGCTTCGGCAAAAATATCCGGGGTGACCGTGAACACCAACACACAGTTTGCCGAGATTCCCCTGTTTCCGCTGCGCTCGGTGCTGTTTCCCCGAGGGCGTCTGGCTTTGCAGATTTTCGAGCGTCGATACATTGCTCTGGTGACCGAATCCTTGCGGGAGAATACCGGTTTTGGCGTAGCATTGCTGAAAAGCGGCCAGGAAGTCATCAAGCCTGGCACTAAACAGGTTGTCCATCGCACCGGGACCTATGCAAGAATCGTCGACTGGGATCAGCTTGAGAACGGGTTGCTGGGAATCACTGTCGAAGGTACCCGGAAATTCCGTGTACAGGAGTGCCGGGTGGCTGCCAATGAACTGCTGATGGCCAGGGTGGTTTTCAGCGATCATGACACGGTGGAAGAACAGCCCATTCCGATGATCCAGGAGTATCACAGCATGACCGAGTTGTTACAGGTGCTGGAACGGCACCCGGCCGTGGACCGGCCTGGTCTTGACGTTGATCATGACAACCTTTGGGACGTTGGCTGGCGGCTTAGCGAACTGATCCCTGTGGAACTGGAAACCAGGCAGAGGTTACTGGAAGTGGATGATCCCTGGGAAAGGCTGCGTATGATTGAAAAGACTGTATTTGATCTGGCAAACGAGGGGTAACAAATTGTGGCAGACGAACGACGACAAAAGTCAGGAGATCGACGACAGGATTACAATGATCGTCGTCAAAAGGCAGGGGACCGGAGAAAATCAACTGCCGGCCCACCGCCTGAACCGGGAGAAAGACGCAATGGGTCGGGCGACAGGCGCGACAGGGCGGCTAACCGACGGGACCCTGCGCGCGATCGGCGCGACCGGAGAGACAGATGACAGAAGTGTGGGGAGATCCGTCGACCTGGACGCAGGCGCAATGGCTGGCCGTAGTGATCATGATGTTTGTCATCGTCGCCAGCATTGTGTTGGTGCTGCGACTCTACAGCATCCTTCGCATGGCAGGTAAACCCAAATACAAACCCAATCTGCGGCGTTTGCGCGGTCATCACAAGAGTGCGCCGCGAATTGACATACCGCCGGATGAAGACAGCGACCTCTGAAGGCT
Source organism: Pseudohongiellaceae bacterium (assembly GCA_040902165.1). Classification (GTDB taxonomy): domain Bacteria; phylum Pseudomonadota; class Gammaproteobacteria; order Pseudomonadales; family Pseudohongiellaceae; genus NORP240. The sequence continues at coordinate 526 of JBBDXV010000178.1, read as the reverse complement.
AAAAACTTGAAGAAATCAGCAGGACTGATTTTGATTTGTCTGTTGCCGTGGACGCAGCTGCCGGTCAGCGCAATCATCATTCGACATGACAGTTCCTCTGCCAGTTACCAGGTACAGGAAGCTGATTATCCGGCGGTTTTTTATCTGGAAATGCAGGGTAGTCGAAAAGTCTGTGTGGCGACCCTGATAGATTCACGCTGGGCCATCACGGCGGCCCATTGCATGCACGAAACTTCACTTGCTGCTGCACTGCAAGGACCTGAACCCTTTACCGTGCTGGTGGCCGGCCGGCCACAGACTATCGTCGAGACCGTGGTACACCCGAATTCCGGTTCAGGGAATTTTCATCCACAAACGTCAAATGAGGTAGATCTGGCGCTGTTACGATTTGAACAGCCAATGGATTTTCCCAGACCCGTTCCCTTGTATGAAGGGACTCAGGAGTTGAACCAGATAGTTACCTTGTTAGGCTGGGGCTTCTACGGTCTTGGCACTACCGGCAGGCAATATGATGACGGCAGATTTC